>NZ_CAWUDO010000036.1:0-76759 GCF_963920935.1 Nostoc sp. CCY 9925
GCAATTGAATTGTGACTCGATGCAATTGAATTGTGACTCGATGCAATTGAATTGTGACTCGATGCAATTGAATTGTCACCCGATGCAATTGAATTGTAACTCGATACAATTCAATTGTGACCTGATATTACCTGTGCCCCTCTGCTCCCTGTATGATAAATATTCAAGCAGAGGCGATATTATAGTTCGCTTTTGGGAATTTCTTCGCGAAATTCTATAACCAATTTCATAGTTTCCACTACCAAATCACGTAAATCACGATTGAGTACTACAGTGCCTTGAGATCCAAACGAACGGTCAAAAATAGCGACATATCGCTCATTACCATTGACGAATCCTTGCATAAACTTGACTAGAGAATAGTTGACTGTATCCAAGAATTTCGAGTTATTTTCTGGCACCATGCAAGCGATACCTTCTTGTGAATAAGGGCGATCGGGTACGATCGCAAAAGCATCTGGATTTTTTTGCTGTTGCAGCCATCCCTCTAAAATAATGCTATCGGATGAGAAAGCATCAATAGTACCTTTTTGTAAAGCTGTGTATCCCTCTGTCCTAGTTTTAAAATATACCAGTTTGGCTTTTGGTTGTAGGCGAGCGATCGCCTGCTCATTTGTGGTTCCAGGCAACACACCAATTCGCTTATCAATCAGGGATTCAGGAGAAGCTAGATTACTTCCTTTGTTAACTAATAATTGCGTTCCAGTTACACCGTAACTTACAGAAAAGTCTACTTTTTTATCTCGCTCCCATGTAAAACTACTAGCATCACACACAATATCAACTTGTCGAGCGACTATTTTAGGAATGCGCTCAGAGGGGCTAAGACCAACTAATTGCAGTTTAATTTTTTTTCGGAGGTTTTTTTCTAATTGCTCTTTAATTAGAGTTAGCATATCTACAGAATAGCCATTTAATTTTTCTTGACTATCCACATAAGCAAAAGGTAGCGCATCTCTACTAGTACCAGCTGTTAATACTCCTGTTCTGGCTACTTTTTGCATCACAGTTTCAGCAGCTACCACATTAGGCATAAGCATTGCAAACATGAGACTTAAAATAGGAATAGCAATTTTTTGAGACATAAGCTTTAAAAGTAGGTCGTTTTTTCAGAAATCAAATCTGATTTACAGCAATTTTCATTTGCATGAAGTACAAAGTTACGGGTTTTGAGGCAGGAGGCAGAAGGCAGGAGGCAGGAGGGAAGAGGTAAACACTGTTTATATTTGATAAATCAGTCCTGAATTTTGTACCTCACTTACTTGCAATCTGCTGTATATGTTAAGTTCAAGAAGTTATCACTATCGAGTACATAGTAAGCTTATCTAGTAACTATTCTTTACATGAGCTTTCTTTTGTCACTCTAGGGAGAGTCAAATCAGCCATTCAATTCCAAACCTTTTTTGATCATCTCGAACCAAGTACTATGAATTACTGTTGATATGTAAACAATCCAAAATTTACATGAGTCTTATAAATTAAGAAAAGTTTTAAAAAAATTAAATCTCCATATTGATTCAGGAGAAATTTATGGCTTACTCGGTGTTAATGGAGCGGGTAAAACGACCACTATTGATATTATTTGTAATCTCCTTAAATCTAAGAGAGGACTCATATTGTATTGAAAAAAACTCATTACACTTAATCTTGTAGAATCCTTTTGCCTATTGCCTATTGCCTATTGCCTATTGCCTGTTCCCTGCCTCTACGAGTAATTTCAAAAATCAAATACTAGTTCTATATGGTGGAAAGTAAACGTTCAGGAAAATTTTAAAGAAGTACACTCAAAGTTTCGTCTACAATTTGTGTAATTTTTTGTAAAGCGATCGCCACTCCAGTTTCAGCAGTTGGTGATAAAGTGTACCCTAATTCAAAGTTTACTCCTGGTACTTTGATCCACCAAGCTGGGGGGCAATAACCGTAAATTGCTTTAGTCAGAGCTAAAAGCGATCGCGGATCGCCCATATGTCCGGCAATAATCTTGAAAGATGCAGGTGAAAGTGGTTCTACTTGGATCTCAGAACTTTGGCAGGCGAAACAAGCATCAATAAAGATTGCCAAATCAGCATGGGCTAAATTTTGAGCAAGTTCGGGGGTGAGTTGGTGGACAGCAAGAGATTGCACGTTAGATAGATGCAACGCCTTAGCTACTCGTTGACCAATGCCATCATCACTACGCAATTCATTACCGTAACCAATAGCTATTACATTGCAATTCATAATTTTTAGCTGTCTAACACCAGCTTCAAGTTATAGAAAAAACTTGAAGAACTTGTGAAGAACTGTTAAATTCACAAATTATTCTGAAGCTTACACGCTCATGACTGTGCTATCAATGGGTAAAGAAAAATCACGAGACCATTCATTCCAAGAGCCAAAATAATTTCTAGCAGAAATTCCTGCCTGTTCTAGGGCTATTAATGTATTAGCAGCCCTTGAACCTTTAAAGCAGTAAATATATACAGTGGAATCAGAAGTAATACTTAGTGAGTGGCAAATTTCTCGAATTTCATCTGGCGATCGAAACATGGGAATTTCCGATTCAGAATTCATCAGACGATGCCATTCTAACCATACAGCGTTAGGGATTCTACCTTTGCGAGGACAAAAATCAGGAGTGTAGGGAGAAGAACTCAGCCCAAGCCATTCTGAACTGTCGCGCACATCTAATTTAATAATTGCTGGGTTGTCAATTGCTTCCAACATCTCGGCAGTAGTCAGCATTATATCAGCGTTAGGATGCAATCTAAATATGCTGCTTTCACGCTTCGGTACTTCATCGGTAGTAGGTAATCCTGCCTTGAGCCATGCTTGATATCCTCCGTGCAAAATTGATACCTGAGCGCAACCCAAATATTTTAGTAAAAACGCTGCTCGACAAGATTGACCGTAACCTTTATTTAAAGTATCTTCATAAACAACTAACTGTTCTGTACCAGATATTCCTACCCTACTGATAATTTCTGCAAAATACTCTTGCAATTCCTTTAAACCTGCTGGGGAGGAATTCTCTAAAAGATAAGTGAAGAAATCTCTAATATTTATGGAATGAGGAATATGAGAAATAGCATAGTCTTCTTGACTTCGCGTATCGATAATGACAGCCTGCGATGACTTTTCTGCTAACAGCGACGTGAGTTCTTGAGGTGAAATGAGGAGTTTTGTATTCACGCTTTCATGCTTCTGTTATTGTACCATTAGGCATTATCCCCCTCGACAGATTTGCGTTTTGAAATGCAAATCACAGAAGCATGAATGTTAAATGTTACTAGAGAACTTTTGAAATCCGCAAAATTAATCTTGTGACATGAAAGCGAGCATCGCTCACTTGTCCTGTATCGTTGAGATAAATGCTAATTTTGGCATGTCCTTTAATTCTAATAACTGGATCGATGATTACTTTTTTCATAACTATACTTGTGAGGAAAGTAATACCAATTCTCTAAAATAAAATTATAGATGAGGACGCGGTAACGCAGAGATTGAACTACAATTTGAGATATACCTAATACCTAAGTTAAATCCTCACAAGTTCCTCAGATTTTTGACTTAACCTCAAGATGTAGCTAAAACAGGGTTCAACAGTGAGGCAGAAGACGCTAATTCTTCTGCCTCCTACTTCTTGTCTTGTGAACCAACGAACTCGTGTTCTGAACCAATCGTTATGCACATAATAGCCAATTTTTACAGTGCGTAATACCATTTCTTTGCGAGGCTGCGCCAAACCCTTTTAACTTCTTTCTTTGTGTTCTTCTCTAACGAGACGCTGCGCGAATGAGTCCTTTGCGGTTCGTTTTTCTTTCTTGTACTTATGGTTTAGCGCATCTTCATACAGAATTGGTATAAGTCCTATGTTGATAGTTTCGCCTGGGAAATAAGTTTCTCGCTGTCGATCGCAAAAAAGCTGATGCCTGCGGCGGGCTGGCGCCAACGCATACAATGATGTTGTTTACGGAGCGTGGCATGTATTAATCAGGTTTTATTCGCGCTCACATCGGCTTGAGGAAGTTGTCAAGTGAAACTGCTGTATAACTTTAATTTACAATCTTCACAAAATCCTCAAATACTTTCGATAAAGTGAAATTAGAGTCCAAGTGTTGATACTTAGGCTCAACCTGCCTAGTTAACATTGAGGGGTTTTGTTATGGATACTCTTGTTAAGTATGACATTCAAGTTATCAAAGATGAAGCGCGTGAACTCGTTAAAAAAGGAGTAATTCGTCGTAACGAGCCAATTTATACTTTGTGTAAATTTATTCCCGGCCGTGATTGGGTTTGCGTAGAACTTGAGCTAGAAAAAAATGAATTTTTGCTTCGGGACAAAATTATAGATCTCTTAGGTCGTGAAGATTGGAGCGAAGATTGATAAAATTGCGATCGCTAGCTATAGCAGGGAATAGGCAACAGGCAACAGGCAATAGGCAAAGAAAGTCTATTAGTGTCAACGTTTTACGATCGGTTTATATTTTAAACTATGCTGCGCTGTAACTGCTATGTATAGAAATCCGATTTGATTGGCTGAAAAAATTCCGTAATCTTCTATAACTCTCTTGCCTATTGCCTATTGCCTCTTTACTTCATAACCTCACAAGTTCCTCAAATTATCTTCCTATAACCAAAGGTGTGAAACTCAAGAGAGAGTACAAAAGATTCTGAAGAGGCCCTCTCCCCGCTTCGGGAAGAAACTTAAAAACATTATTATTCACTCTAAATAATTAAGTCATACTACAACACTAGCTCATACTCTAGATGCCCTCTGATCTTCTTTCAAAATCAGTTGTTCAAATGGCTTATCCAGCAGTAGATTGCTTAAATTAAATAATGAGGATGAGAAAATTTTTCAGTATTTCAACTGATTTCATGAGTAGATAGCAAAGTTACAAATTGTAGGGTATTCAAGTGCCATAAGTGGCGAAAACGATACCCACTTTTTTACCCTCAGTTTACTTAACTTATGAAAATCACATTGATTAAAACACCGCACGTACTCATTGGTATTCTCATGGTAGCGAATTACGTACTATTCACTATGTTGCTCAAGTATTTGGATAGTATTAGTTTGTTATTTGGTAATTGATATTTTAGTTAGCTATATAGTTACTAACTAGCTCACTATTATTATGCGATCGTTTTGAGAAGTAGCGATCGCATTTTACTTGAGGAACTATTACATCAGGTACAAGGTAGGGGCGACCCTATTTTGTACCCAGGGCGGCCGCATCATGTCAACAAGCAAAGTCTATTCTCAATAGAACTAAAATTAATGTCATTAACTCTTGCTTATTGCGAAAATTTTAGGCGATCGCTTTGGGGCTTAAAAAATAATCAAGCGCGAAATCCTGATTTTTTCGTTGGTTTTTAACCTTCGTTGTGATCAAGAGTAATTTAGATGCGTTTGCCCTGATTTTGTACCTGACGAAAGCGAGAAATACTATCAGGTTATTTGATAACCTCTCTTTCATCATCCTAGTGTGTAAATATAAGCTTGTCTTAACCGCCGTACCATTTCTCGACGTACCTCATTTTGGACGCGGTTACCACGCCGCCAGTGTTCTAATTGAATATTATCAACGTAGAATCTCACAGAAAATTGCATCGCAGCACCTTGGATATCAGTTAGCTGAACTTGTGGTTCTTTCCAGGCAGTATTAGACTCTTTAAAACTGTCATGTAACCATTCAACAAATTTTAATGAGTAGTCATCTAGTCTGCTTTCATCTACTCCAGGATTAGAAATTTTCTGAAATATTTTATTCAGTTTTATTTTCATCAGGTCAATCTTTTGTTCCCATTCATCCGGTAAAGTATTTTGGTCTTCAAATACTAAATCAGGGTCTTTTAACCAAGTTTTATACCATTCACGAATTAAACCAATCAAAGTTTGTTTTCCAGTTTGTTGTTGTTCTTCTAGGCGCGATCGCTGTCGTTTGCCTTTACGTTCTGTAATGACTACCAGCCCGACAATGTTCAATATTTCTAGATAGTTTTTCTGGATATTTCTCAGTTCTTCTGCATTCAATCCCCCCTTTTCTAGCTGTTTGATTTCGAGCGCCAAATATTCAAATGCCTGTTCAAGCCTTTGCAACTGATCGTTGACATCTTTTTCAACTAATAAACGCAGTCGTCCTGCTTCTTTCTTTGATAATTTATCGCCTTCTGCTTCTTTTAATGCAGCAAAATTGTCCAAGTATTCAAGTTTTTCATTGATATCACCTAATGTATCTGGATGCCCGATGATAATTTCTTGCAGAATATTTGTTGCTACCACTGCATCAGCATCAACTCTGACTGACACTTTAATTGTATAAGCATAGTGAGTTGTAGGACGACTGAGATTGACTATATTTTGACCACCCAACGATGTGTTTGGTACATAAACTTCGCAATGCTCGTTAATCAAATATAGTTTGGTCACCCGGATACCAATTTGTTTGATAATTGCAACTGACCCATCTGGCATGGAGATGACATCGCCAAATTTAAAGGGTGTATCAACTAACAATACTAACCCGCTGAAAAAATCACTTAAAATATCTTTGACTGCCAATCCCAAAACTACGGTGATGCTACCTATTGCTAAACCGATTCCGCTTAAGTCAACTCCCAAGGTGCTGAAAAACAGAGAGATTCCAATTATATATGTAATTACTGGGATAAAGTTTTGCAGTAGTGGAATTAATACGTCATCCCAGACAGCTTCAGTTTTACGGGCGTAGTCTTTCAAGTAGGCGACTGCTGCTTCTGTAAATAACATACTAACCAAGTAGGTTAAAGCGGCAATTAGCAAGGCTGTGAGTCCTTGCTCAATCCAATCTATGATGCCTCCTGAACCTAATTGGTACAGTGAAAGTTTGAGACTCGCAAACAAAAAAATTGCGATCGCCGGAATTTGTGAAATTGCAAGAATTAATAGGGTTGTATCTTGTTCTGTACGCCTCAAAAACGATCGCAGTATATAGAAGAGTAATATGTAGATGACAAAGAAAACAATTACAGATGCGCCAAATGTATATAAGAAAGCACTGATTTGTGCCCCTGTTGGTAAAGTTGGCGGTGCTGGCGCTACGGGTGCTTTTGATGTAGATTCTGCCGCTTGGGCAATGAGGGTATAAATCATTTGCTATTTGCCTCAAATCTTGTAATTGAAAACTCTGGTGCTATCCAAGCGTCACTTGGATTGTTGAATGACTCTGGAATTTTTTGCATTCAAAAAACAGTAGTAAATTAACATTCTGTACTTTCAGCACGGCCGGGAATGACAATTGCTTCCCGCATTAGGGCATCTGTAAAAATCTTGCGAAGAATGCGCTGGATTTGAAGATGTTTTCCCGGCTTGACTTTCGTCAATGTCCGCAGCAACAAGTTAGACTCACCAAGACTTTCCACCCCATCTACCTGTGTGCTTTCCAATACATCTGGGTAATCTGCTTTTAACTGCTGTCCTACCTCTTCAATCACTTTGTAGACTTGAGTTAAATTGGAATCATAAGGGACACCAACTTCTACTACTGCAAAGATGTATTGTTTGGAATAATTAGTAATTGAGCCAATATTCCCATTCTGAATAATCTGCAATTGACCATTGGGATGTCTCACACGGGTGGTTCTCAGTTCTATTGCCTCGACAATACCTTCGACAACTCTATCTTCAGCTTTTCCAGCCTCGATATAGTCACCCACCAAGTAGTAGTTTTCAAACAGAATAAAGAAGCCGCAGACGATATCGTTAATCAGCGTTTGTGCCCCTAAACCTACAGCTATACCGACAATACCCGCACCTGCAAGTATGGGAGTTGGATCGATTTCTAGTGTATAAAGAATAGAAACAATCGCGCCGAAGTAAATTAAATATTGTAAGAAACTACGAAACAGAGGAACGAGGGTCAGGCGTCTACTTCTTTGAATTTCAGTGAGATTCTGGTTTTTAAATAGCACCTCTTCAACAAATAAGTAGATGACCTCAAACAAGGCACGACTAACAAAGATAATGGCGATGATTTTGATAATTCGCTGGCCAAAAACTGCGACATTGGCGATTAACTGCACCTGCTGAATTACCAACGTCGCCATGCAGACATAAATTACAAATTCTAGACACCGCTTTAAAAAAGGTATCAGATGTCGGAGGCGATCGTAAAATCTCAGGAGGTTATCAGGGCTAGAGTATCTAATGCTCAGAGCATCTAGGCTATCAACTACCACCGCCACTGCTTTGAGTATCAGCAACCCAACGGCAATAATTAAATAAATCCGCAGTCCAATGTAAAGATATTGCGAAACTACTGATGGTAATTTCAAAAACTCGGCACACAAGATTGCAGCCCACAGCCAAATTCCGCCAGTGACTCTTTGATTGAGGGCGTTGAAGAAAGCATCAATACTTTTATCGTCAGCAGTATTTTTTTCTAAGTTCTTGGCGCGAATGCTAGCTACTTTCAGCCAATAATTGACAAATTTCAGTGCGATCGCCGCTACAATCAATGTGCTAACACTTTTAGCTATACCAATTCCTATATCGATCCAAAATCCTGATGGAATACGGCGAATTATGGTTAGTGTGTATTCTTGGAGATTTTCACCACGATAAAGTAAATAACCATTCGCACCTACAATCAAAATAGACGATACTAAACAAGCAAGTAACAGTAATCCTGTGATATTGCGTCGTAGCTTTTTGATACTCCTATCATCACTCCTAAGTATAGAGGACTTAATAAACACCTTGAATGCTTTGCTTACAAGCCAGTTGATGAATAAGAAAATAAAGATTATCAGGCTAACTTCAGCGGCAATAATGAATATGTTCATTTTCGAGCATAACAATTTAATAATTTTCGACAACATCAAAATGGATAGATGTTAATTATTTCATATCCGCATAATTTGTCAATCTTTTAATATTTAATTCAATTTTATTGATTTCATATATGTAGATAAGCCTTGCTCTGCCTAGACATCAAATAAATATTTAATGTCTGCAATTCTCAGTTCGCTAAGACAACATCTTTTCTGCAAAAAGCAAAGCAGAAGCTTGGAAATTTTATTACTAATTATTTTTATATCAAGATTATTCTTGAACGATATCGGAACTTAAGTAAACAGAAAATTGTTGTTTAATTACTGTAAAAATATTTATTAAATTACTAAAATTACCTACATTTTGTATCCTCAATGTATAGAAAAACCTCCGTAGTTGTATAAAAAACACAACATCAAGCCTGTTTGTTTATCTCAGTACTTACTATTAAAAGTACTCTAATTGCTATATAATAGGCATGTTTTACTCGCATAGTATCGAAATATTATTGTCAATACTTGCTTTGTAGGTTTTTGAAAAAATATACTACTGTTAACTCCAGAACATAGCCGAACATTGACTACATTTTGGGTTGTCGGAGTTGTCTAGATCTCAATGAATGTGAAACGCGACGTACACATCCAGAAAATGAACATCGATCAAGTGCTACAAGTTCTATCACTCAGCCAAAAAAAACCTTTGACACCCCTGCAAGAATTAGTGTTGCGCTCGTGCTGGGAGGGAAAAACTTACAACTACATGGCAGCCGAAGTTCACTATGGGGCACAAAGTATCAGAGAAGTGGCTTCCCAGTTGTGGCATGTACTGAGTAAAATTTTTGGAGAACCGATTAGCAAAACTAACTTCCGCCACACCCTAGAGGTACGTCCCCTCACCAAAGCCTACCAGCAATTGATCGAGAAACACACCAGCAGTAACGCTCCTACCCTAGAATTTCCCAGTGGCCCAGTAATGCTATCCTCCCGCTTTTATATCCCTCGTTCGCCAATTGAGGAATTAGCTTATAGAGAAATTACTGAGCCAGGATGTGTTATTCGCATCAAAGGCTCTAGCCAAATGGGGAAAAGCTCTCTCATGCTACGGATTATTGATTACGCTGTATCTGTTGGTTATTGCAGTGTGAATTTGGACTTTCAGCAAGCAGACTCAACAGTATTTGGCAACCTCGATAAATTTCTACGTTGGTTTTGTGCCAACATTAGCAGTAAGTTAGAGCTAGAATCCAGACTCAGTGAATATTGGGATGAAGATATCGGCAGCAAAGTTAGCTGCACCAACTATTTTCAAAGGTATTTGCTAGGACATCTTACTTGTCCCCTTGTTTTGGCATTGAACGAAGTGAATCGAGTATTTGAGTATCCAGCAATTGCTCAAGAATTTTTGCCCTTGTTGCGTTCTTGGCACGAACAAGCCAAGCAAACAGAAATTTGGCAAAAACTCCGCTTGCTTGTGGCTTATTCAACAGAAATTTATATTCCTTTAAAGCTAAACCAATCACCATTTAATATTGGGTTACCGCTAAAGTTGCCCTCATTTACAATCCAGGAAGTGCAGGATTTAGCACAGCGTCATGGGCTAGATTGGAGAGATGGTAAAGAAGCCAAGCAACTGATGTCAATGGTGGGGGGACATCCCTATTTAGTGCGCCTAGCTTTGTATCATATTTCTCAGGAAAAAGTGACCTTAAAGCACCTATTACAACAAGCAGCCACGGAATCAGGAATTTATAACGACCATTTACGACGGCTGTTAACAGCACTTCAGGAGGAGCCAGAATTGGGTGCTGCGGTTAAAAAGTTAATTGCTGCACAAGAACGTGTAAAATTAGAATCTATACTTGCTTATAAATTAGAAAGTATTGGGTTGGTAAAACTCGAGTGCGATCGCGCTAACTTTTCCTGTGAATTGTATCGTTTGTATTGTGAGTCAGCAAACTTAGGTAGTTTTGAATAATAAGTGATTATCTGAAACTTTCTTAAATTAGGAATGGCTCAAATCAATTCGGGTTGTCCGCGTTTACTGAAGTAATGCTATTTTTCTCACATCTCAGACGTGGGGAGCAATGGTGCGATCGCCGATGCATCCAGACCTGTGATGCTAACTACCTGTTCCACCGTCATACCACCTGCCAATAAGTTGCGTGCTGTTTGTAATAACTGCGACTCTGCTCTGTCCGCTCGTTGGCGTTCCTGTTCGGCTCGTTGGCGTTCCTGTTCGGCTCGTTGGTATTCCTGTTCTTCTGGTGTTGGCAGTAATTCTCCCTCCAAAGTCGCCCAGCGTAGCCAAGTTGCATCAATTCCTTTGTAATTTCCCTGCCAACGCTGCAAGGCTAACCCTAAGGATTCACTCACCAATTGATGGCGATCGTTGACAACCAGTGGTTGGTAAACTCTCTGTTGGATAGAAAAACCCGCCCAATCATCTGGGTTAAACGGGTCATACCAGAAATATTCTGGCACGCGCATTTGATTTTGATAAATCAGCTTTTTCTCATTTTTGTCTGCGGCGGCTGTACTTTCGGAAAGCAACTCAATCACAACATCCGGAGCTTTTCCTTCTTCCCAAACCACCCAACTTTTGCGTTCACCTTGAGGGACACCCAACACCACAAAAAAGTCTGGCCCTCTAAAGTCTTGGTTTCGCACCTGCGCCAGACTGTAGTAGACAAACATATTGCCGCCGACAAATCCATCTTCTCGGTGTGACAGCCAAGGGATTAAGCCATCTATCAGCAAGTCAATCTGGACTTTGTGCCGTGCGCTTTCCATTGGGACACCATCATCAAAAGGGAGTTCTGCTTGGGTGGGTGGAATTTCAATTAAGGGTGCAGGTAGGGTGGTTTCTGACATGGCTGTTCATCAGTGGGGTAGCCCGCAGCGAATATATCTATAGTACTTGATAGCGTTCTCACAAAGGGAAAAAGCCTGGGACGCTATATCTACCCCAAGTATTGGTTCTAGCTTGAGGTGGTTTTTTGTGCGATGGATTGGGTTAGAAAAAAATGCCTTTAACTCGAAAAATTCAAAAATTTCTTTTTGGAAACGTCTTAAAAGTGTAGAAAGAAAGGGCAAACCTGAATCTTTGCAAATAAAGGAGAAAAAAGATGACTTCAACAATTTCTGTTAACAAAGAAATTATTGCTCATGATTTTCTGGTTTCTGTACATGACAAACTCGACCAAGACAAGATTGATGCTGCTGTAAAATCTATATTAGGTACAACTTCAAGCTATGGTGCTAATGGAAATGTTGCCAGCTTGATTTTTTACTTGCAATTCCAGGTGAATATTAATAACGGGAAATCCTTTAATGGTAAAGCTGGAGGTTTGTCAAGCGCTGGTGGTGGAGCACTTTTTGGCGATGTGTATACAGACGACCTGAATAGGTTGTATGCAAATACCGTTAGTTTCCAATTCAATGCAACGCCTGTTTACCTAAACATTAACTTCTTTGATAGCAACAGTAATTTGCTTGGAAATTTTCAATCTGGAGGTATTTCGACAGTTTTAGGAATTGGTGGTGGATCGGGGAGTTGGTCTTAAGAACTTCAAAAAAATAATTCCCTAAAAACTATCTATATGTCGATAAAACAGGACTCAAAAGTTTTCATTGAAGTGATTTAGTTACAAATGGTAAACTTTTGCATAGATAGTTGAGGAGGTAGTTGCCGTTGGTAAACACCTCCTCTGCCTTTGTAATAATTATCAGTCTTTGATAGGTAAGAAGAGGCATTTTTTGAAGCTGTGAAGGCGATGGGGAAATTAGGCGATCGCCATGTGTTTAACAACCCGCAGCAAGCTCTGATACCAGTAGTCTTGCTAGCTTTAGGTCAAGTACTTAAACCAAGATATTGTCTATGCTTTAACAGCACCCTTTGAGTTTGTGGCTTTCTCTACAAGAATACTGTGTAAGGTCTGCAATAACTCCTTGGTTGTGTATGGCTTAGGGATAAACTTTTTGACTCCAGGTATTTTAGTCAGTTTATCGCTAACATTCAGACCGCTAACAGCCACAACCTTCACCTGGGAATTCATTTTTTGCAACGTACTAATGGCAGTAGCACCATCCATTGATGGCATCATCATATCCATCAACACTAGGTTAATTTCGTCTTCGTGTCGAGCATAGAGGGCGATCGCTTCAATCCCATCACTCGCTATCAGAACTCTGTAGTTGTAAGTTTCTAGGGAAATTTTGGTTGTTTCTAAAATCTCGCTTTCATCATCAACTACTAAAATTAATTCTCCGTTACCTTTGAACAATTCCAGGTCTTCCGCTAGTGGTGTTTTTGCTACTTCCACTGCTGGCAAGTAAACTTTAAATTCAGTACCTCTACCGACCTGACTAGCCACAGTTATAAAACCACCATGACTTTGGATGATACCCCTGACGGTAGACAGACCCAATCCTGTACCGTTGCCAATATCTTTAGTGGTAAAGAACGGCTCGAAGATTCTGTCAAGGATCTCTGAGGGCATTCCCATGCCTGTATCTGCAACAGTAATCACAATGTAAGCACCAATATGGGCATCAATATT
Source organism: Nostoc sp. CCY 9925 (assembly GCF_963920935.1). Classification (NCBI taxonomy): domain Bacteria; kingdom Bacillati; phylum Cyanobacteriota; class Cyanophyceae; order Nostocales; family Nostocaceae; genus Nostoc; species Nostoc sp. CCY 9925. The sequence continues at coordinate 13,356 of NZ_CAWUDO010000036.1, forward strand.
CATGCGTGCATACTGTTGATCGATGAAGAGATTTTGGGCAGAAATTTTGATATGACCACCTCTGGGCATAGCGTCACGAGCATTAACTACTAAGTTCATCAGTAGCTGATGTAGGTGCGTTGCATCGCTAATTACAGCCCAAAGTCCCGGCTGAATATGCGCTGTCAATTCAATCGATTTCGGAAACGCCTCTTGGACAATTTGCTGAATTTCTGAGAACAGATGGTTTACTTGCACAACGGTACGCTGTCCTTCGACTCCTCGCGCAAATTGGAGGACTTGCTTGACCAAAGCAGCTCCACGTTTAGAATTATTTTCTATGGTCTTCAACATTTGTTGATTGCGCTCATTGGTATCAGACATTTTGAGTTGCAACAGTTGTGCTGCCGTCAAAATGGGAGTGAGTATATTGTTTAGGTCATGAGCTATGCCACTAGCTAGGGTGCCAATACTTTCTAGACGTTGCGCCCGGAGAATTTGACTTTCTAAATGTTTCTTTTCGGTAATATCAGTATTTACCGTTAAAATTGATTTTGGTTGTCCGTCGCGATCGCGCATTAAAGTCCAACGACTGGCAACAATAATATCTTGTCCTTGTTTATTAATTTGGTGTAATTCACCATGCCAAAAACCAGACTCAGCTATACTTGCATAAATATTTTGGATTTGAGATAAGCTTTCTGGTGGATATAAAATCTGATTGACATTCATACCAATTACATCGGTAGATTTCCAGCCATACAAATCCTCAGCCCCTTGGTTCCAAAAACGGATTTGATTGACAAAATCTTTGACAATAATTGCATCACTAGTAATATCCAACAAAGCAGCTTGTTCGCGGATTTTTTCTTCGACTTGTAAGCGTTCAGCAATTTCGCTTTCCAAGCGTAAATTTTGTTCTTGCAGTGTTTTTGCCAGAGTTCGCAGTTTCAGATGGAGTTGAATTCTCGCTAAGACTTCTTGATGTTGAAGTGGTTTAGTAAGGTAATCAACTGCCCCCAATTCAAAGCCTTTGACTTTATCCACTGTTTCGGAAAGTGCAGTCATGAAAATAACAGGAATATCTTGCGTTAATTCACTCTTTTTTAGGAGACGGCAGGTTTCAAAACCGTCCATTCCCGGCATGAGGATGTCTAATAGAATTAAGTCAGGTGGGGCATACTCGGCTCTAGCGATCGCACTTTCGCCGTCTTCAGCAATCAAAACCGTAAATCCAGCTTGACCTAGAAAATCAAACAGCATTTCTAAATTTATCGGAGTGTCATCAACAATTAAAATGACACTGGATTTATTAACATCATTTTTCATACAGCCTCAAAATACTTTTGGAGAAATTCTAATATTTGTTTTCCTTTAAAACCTTTAGCTAGTTGATATAAATGACTAGCAAAAGGCTGCAACTCGTCATCTATTTCTTCTAGTTTTACAGCTCGTTCAGCAATGCTTCTTAAATCACCCCGCATCGCCAAATCTAGCAAAATTGCCAGTTCAGTTGCTGAAGGAGGCACAATAAGAGTCTGAGATGTTAAGTGTAAAGTATTAGTGGGACTTTTATTTTCGTCCTTCATTTTTCTTACCTTACCTTTATCTTCATATACCCATTCTAATCCCAAGTGAACCTGTAACTTTTCTAAAAGTTCTGCTTTTTTAATTGGTTTTGCCAGAAAATCATCACACCCTACTTTGCGACTTTCTTGTTGATTAAATTCAAAAACACTAGCTGAGACAGCAATCACTATCACTTCCTTAAAGTTTTGTAGCACTCTGAGGCGACGGGTAGCTTCAAATCCATCCAAGTTTGCCATTACCAAGTCCATAAAAATCAAGTCTGGCTGACATTCAGGAACTTTGCCAAGACAATCTAAACCATCAGCTGCTTCTACAACTTCAAAACCTAGAGGCTCTAAGATATTAACCAATACAGACCGATTTTCCCATTTATCGTCTACCACCATAATTTTACGTTTAGCGCCTAGAAAACCAATAATGTTAAGTTCATTAACATTATTTTTTGTGTGTTGAACAACTTCTGGTAATTCCAAATCTAGCCAAAAAACGCTGCCTTTACCTAATTCACTTGTGACATATAATTCACTCTCCATCATCTGAACCAATTGGCGACTAATAGACAAACCTAATCCGGTTCCTTCTGTCTTAAGGCTATCTTCACCTACTTGCTTGAAAGGTAAAAATATCTCTTCTAATTGCTCTGGAGCAATACCAATTCCTGTATCTTCTACTTGAAATCGAATTTTGGAGTTTGATAATTGATCTGCAAGTTTATCTGTATTATTGATCCACTCTCCATCCTGATTTACATAGCCTACTTTAAAAGTAATGCTACCTTTTTTTGTAAATTTAACTGCATTACTTAGTAAATTAATTAAAATTTGACGTAAGCGTTTGTCATCAGCAGAAATTAGACTAGGTAGTGGATATAAAGGTTGGTAAATTAAGCTAATTCCCTTATGTTCAGCGCGAATTCGACAAATTTCTACTATTCCTTCTAAAAAAGCTGGAAAATTAAACTCTTGTAAAGAAAGCTCCATTTTTCGAGCTTCTATTTTGGAAATGTCTAAAATATCATTGATCAGTGTTAATAGATGTTCACCACACTGATGTATAATATTTACACCATTCTTTTGTTGGGCAGTTAAAGATGTATCTGTCTGGAAAATTTGAGTATAACCCAAAATACCATTGAGTGGGGTTCGGAGTTCATGACTCATGTTAGCCAGAAATTCACTCTTGGCACGGTTGGCAGATGCAGCTATTTCTTCAGCTTTTTGCCGTTCGCTAATTTCTTGTTGTAATTGTAAATTTTTATCTTGTAATTCTAGAGTCCGCTCCTGAACTTTTATTTCTAATGTCCGATTATATTCTTCTAAATGATTATAGAGACGGGCATTCTCTAACGAAATTGCTGCTTGTGATGATAACAGTTGTAAAACTTCTAAACGTTGGGGTGTAAATGCCCCGGCAATCAATTTATTTTCTAAGTAAAGAATGCCAATCAGCTTACCTTGATGAATAATCGGGCTACATAAAATAGATTTTGGTTTGTGCTCAACAATATAGCTATCTGTTGTAAATCCTCCCTCACTGGTAGCATCGTTAAGTACAATATATTCCTGAGTTCGATGTACATAATTAATAATATATATAGGTAATTGCTGACTCAATTCTACAGGTGTTGATTGCTGAACATTGATTTGGGTTTGACCAAAGCTACCTGAAGCCTCTATAAATAAATTACCTGCTCTCTCTAAAATTAAAAATCCTGTTTCCGCACCAGCATTCTCAAGCACAATTTGCATCAATTTAGCTAGCAATTTGTCAAAAACAATTTCACCAGAAAGCGCTTGTGAAGCTTTCATAACTGCTGCTAAATCAAAAGATTCACTAATACTTTGATTCAGAGATTGGATGAGTCGGTTCCTTTCTGGGCTGTGCGTTCTTTGTTCCGACATCCGAGCGAAAATTTGGGGATATTTTACTTCTAAATCTCTCAGCTTTGCTGTTGCTCCCCAGTTACTATATCCATAGTAAGCATCAGCGAGATAAGTCTGAGCCACCTTTTCTTTACCGCACTGAAAATAAAATTTTGCTGCTAATTCATTGGCAAGAGCCTCTTCCTGGATGTATCCTTGCTCTTTAGCTCCAGCAATAGCTCGATCATAATATTCCATTGCTTGCCAATATTGCCCTAATAATCGTGCTTTTTCTGCCTCTATAAGCTCATATTTATGCTGAAAATTCATCGGAGCCTTGTTTGCCCAAATTTGCATTTTTGTTTGGTTATTAATTATTTTATCCCAGAGATATTTTTGCTGTTCATTTGATGCTAATTGATAAATGCCTAGCCGTGCTAAAGAATCGTAGAAATGAAATACTGGCACATGTAAAAATGCTTTGACACCATCCAAATAATGCTCGGCCTGTACTGCATTTTGCGCTGCTTGTTGGTAGTCACCAAATAAATAGCAAAGGATAAGTTTGTTTAAATAAAAGTAGTGAAGGCCAGTTCTAGCATTAGCTGTTTGCAGTAATGGCAATGATTTGTCTTCGTTATATACTTCACCCACTAGACGACACTGATTTTCACAAGGTCGGAGTAAGTTAAAAACTGACTGGTGAAAGATTTCATTCCAACTTAAGGCATTTTCCTGTTTAAGTTGAGCTAGAACATTACTAGTTGTTGCTATTTCTTTTTCCAATCTTGGCAATTCTTCGCCAATAAAATATAAATGCTGACATTTGTGTGCAGCAGCATAGCAACCATATTCAAACTGTCCGTTTTCCAGACCACTAGAGTAAGCATTTTCTAAAAGTGGTAACGTTTCCTTAGCATGAACTTTTCCATGCATCGTACATGATGCAGCCACATAAAATATGCTTGTCTTCAGTTCTAAAACATTTAATTTTTCAACTAAGCTTAATGCTAATTTGCCAAATTTATAAGCTGAATCTATATCTTGAATGATGCTATTTAAAATTACTGCATAACAAACATAACCATAAGCTGAAAAAGGTGCATTTCCATAGTAGATAGATAAATTTACCTGTTCGCACACCACCAACGGAAACAATGTGGGAGCAGCTTGATAAGTAGATGAACCCATACTAGTTAGCATTCTCACAGCTGCTAGCTTGTCTACATCTATCATTAATGGTAGGTTAATCAGGTCTTCTATTTTTTTCGTAGCTAAATTAGTCGCTGTTTGATTCAGAGTTTCCTGAATGTCCGACAAGCTAGGCGACACTGGAAAACTAATACCTAACAATTCTAGCGCTTGTAAACCAATTTTTGATGCTTCAAGTGGTTTAAGTTGCGCCATAGAAGCTTGGATTTTTACCTCATAGACTTTCATTTTATGGAGTGGAATTTTTGCTTGCTGTAGAACAAGGTTGGCCCATTTCTCCATCTTTACAAAATCACCGTTGAGGTATGCTATTTCTACTGCTGACTCATAAATTGATAGTGCTAACTGGTATTGATTTTGCCAGCTATCTAATGTTAATAATCTCAAACCTTCTTTTAAATAGCGCATGGCAGACTCATAGGCTGCTGCTGCTTTTGCTTTCTTTCCTGCTATGAAGTTGAGTTCAGCTAACTCATATTTTTCTGATTGTGAAGTTAGCAAATCAATACCATAATTTAGGTGATTTACTAAATAAAAAATGTTTTCTTTTTGCTCTTCAAGCGAAGTTTTTTGGAGAAGCAATTGCCCGATTTTCAGGTGAGTTGCTTTTTTCTGAATATCTGGAATCAAAGAATAAGATGCTTGCTGCACGCGGTCGTGCAAAAATTTGTATGTAATTGTTTGCTGTTCTTGCTCTATTATGAGCTGTTCTTCTATCTGCTCGGTAACAACTAAAGGTATTTTATAAGATGAGTTTATAGGTAAAACTAAACCTGCTTGCAAAGCTTCCCATAGTTCTTTGGCTGTTTCTGACAAAGACTTTTGGTTAACAACGCTCAAAATATCTAAAGTAAACTTATCGCCAATACAAGCAGCTAATTTTAAAACTTTCTGTGTTACTGGTAATAACTTTTGAATTTGATTAACCATTAATTCAACTACATTATCAGTAATATCAATCTTGTGTATAAGTTTAATATTCCACTCCCAACAACCTGTATCAAACTTAAAAAATAACAGATTATCTTGGTAAAGAGATTTAAGTAACTGGGTTACAAAAAATGGATTACCCTGGGTTTTGTGCAATACTAAATCAGCTAGCTCCTGTGATTTTTCTAGACAACTACGGAGTGTATCGTTAACTAATTGCTTGATATCATAAATCTCCAAAGGCTGGAGAACAATATTGTTGACATTCGCATCAGATTTTTGCAGTTCTTCTAGAGTTAATATTAATGGATGAGTCCGATTCACCTCGTTATCTCTATATGCTCCTATTATTAATAAATATTTACTCTCAGGGTCACTAATTACCAGTTGAATTAACTTGAGAGAAGCTGCATCTGCCCACTGTAAGTCATCCAAAAAAATTACTAGTGGATGTTCGGCTTGAGAAAATATATGAAGAAATTGTTGAAATAATCGATTAAAGCGGTTTTGAGCTTCATTAATTCCTAGTTGTGGTACTTCAGGCTGAGGACCGATAATTTTTGCTACATCAGGAATAACGTCAATAATAACTTGACCGTTGACACCAACCGCTTCTAATATTTGTGTTTTCCAGTTTGTTATTCTTTCAGTACTTTCTGTTAATAGTTGTCGCATCAATTCTTGAAAAGCTTGAATTAATGAAGCATAAGGTATATTGCGTTTATACTGGTCAAACTTTCCCGAAATAAAATAACCACGCTGGCGAATGATGGGTTTATGAACTTCATTTACTAACGAAGATTTACCAATGCCAGAATAACCGCTAACTAGCATTAACTCAGTTGCACCAGAACTAACTCGCTCAAAGGCATTTATCAATTTTGCAACTTCTTGCTCTCGACCGTAAAGTTTTTGGGGGATCAAAAATTGGCTATATAAATCAAGTTGACCAACAACAAAATATTCAATTTTACCAGTTGCTTGCAGTTGGCGTAAACATACTTCTAAATCAGCTTTCAGCCCTAAGGCGTTTTGATATCTTTCCTCAGCAGTTTTAGCTAATAATTTCATGACAATATCAGAAACTGCTAGCGGTATTTTGTTATTTAATTCGTGAGGCGTAACTGGAATTTTGGCAATGTGTGAGTGAACTAATTCTAAAGGGTCATCTGCAACAAAGGGCAGCTTCCTAGTTAGCATTTCGTAAAATGTTACGCCTAAGGAGTAAAAATCAGTTCGATAGTCTATTGAGCGGTTCATTCTCCCAGTTTGCTCAGGCGACATATAAGCTAGGCTACCTTCGAGCAAATTAAGATCGTTAACTATCTGATTTTCTCTAGATAGGCGTGATGCAATACTAAAATCGATAATTTTTATTTTAACTGTGTTGGAATTAATCAGGATATTTTGAGGTTGAATATCTTTATGAATAAGATTATTTTGATGTAGTTGATGTAGTGTTGTAGCTAATTGAATAGCAATTTGCAAAAAATGGTTTAATTTGAAATTTTCTGTGTTAATAATATCCTTGAGTGTTTCTCCATCAAAATCTTGCAAGATAAGTGCTACACCATTTTGTGTGCTTTCTAAGGCTAGAGGTTGAATAGCTCCTTCTATTTGTAGAGAATTCAATATTTGATACTCGTGCCTTATGCGGGCAATTTGTTCTATGGTGGGATACTCAGCTTTGAGAGTTTTAATAATTACTGAGGTTTGTTCTGACTCTTTGAAACCACGGTAAATACAGGTATTTATGCCATCAAAAATAACTTTGATGAGGTTGTAATCGGCAAGGATAATACTCATATTTATTTTGTTACTTGAGTTAGCTGAATTGTCAAATCAGCTATAAAAAACTTGTTGTGGCATTAAAAAGGATTATTTAAATAATTTGACAATGATTCTGATACGTTGTCGCTTGTTTGTTGTATGTTTATGGTAAATAATTTTACTTACCTACTTACTCACACTACTATGATTATTTTAAATTTTTGTTATGCAACCTGCCGATTTTTGAGTTATATTCAAGAAGTTTTATCTCGATCTTAAATTTTACTGTCATTTAAATCGGAAATTGTCATTATTTTTTGACGTATTAATAAGCCTGAGATTGATTTATGTGATTGAAAGTAAAGGAAAGTAAAGCTTTGATGAGATAATGTCGCAAAAACTAAAGCGTCATCCAATGGAATTATATTACGAATTATATCATGTCCGGATAATAACTTACGATAAGAGCCTGAGAGTACAACAAACATGGCAGCCAATAGGTGTTGAGGGATGAGGCCTACCACTATCCCAAAACAGGAAATCATTAGCATTGCCACCTGTGATGTAGTCATTTCCGGCATTGCCATGAATGGTATCACTGCCTGCACCGCCCGCCTGGGTGTAGTTATTAACAGTACCTAAAAGATTGAGAGCAACAATACTCTGATTGTTTTTACCTATGGCAAGGTTAGCAGAGGATCATATCGAATTTTTTAAGCTAGAAGCTGTTTTTTCTGGATTACCGGAAAATGGAAAAACTAAGATACTTCTAATGTTTGGATTATTAACTAATTTTCTTAGACGATTTAGTTGATAATCTGTGATTGCCACTCCAGCATATTTTTGAGCGTAGTTTAATTCTTCTTCAAAGTTCTTATCATTATAAGCTTGAATAAATACCCGATCTACTCCCCATTTTTCCCAGTCAGCTGCAAAATATTTTTTAGCCCAATAAGGATTATGATGGCAAATATCAAAACTTACTGATGAATTAGCTTGTTTCATAGAGCTTGTCATTTCTTGCACAAATTTAGTTAAATTTGCAGTTCTATCAACTTTTCCCGGTAATTCAGCATGGTAGCCTAGATAATCATCCCATTGAACTGCATCAATATTTGGATATTTTTTGACAAACTCAACTAAGATATTTTTAAATAGAGCAGCAACTTCAGGATTTTCCACATCAAGTACATAATGATCGATCCCAGAGTAGGTTTTATCCACTCCTGGAACAATCCATTTTCGGGTAACTGCTAAATCAAAAATTGGGCTATTTTTATCTATTTTGATTCCCTTCTCGAAGTAAGCGTGAACTTGCATTCCTTGGTCATGCGCCTCATCAATCAACCAATTCAACCATTGTTCCCGAAACTGGTTTAGGCAACTTTTATACCCTAGAGTTTGCTGCATAACGTCGCTTTTGTACATCGTACAACCATTCCCCCAAACACCGTGAATGATTGTATTAATTCCTTGAGTGCGATAGTAACGAACTCTTTGCCGGATGGTTTGTTCATCAGCATTATTTGTAGCTTGGTAGCGAGTTAAATAAATTCCTCTAATTACTTTTTTCTCCCAAGGAGTAGGAGGTAATGGCGTTTTTTGAACTTCTATTGTTTTACCTGTAGTTTCCTTATTCTTAACAGCTAAATTTAAAGGGATTGATAAAGTAGAAGTCGGGGTTGAAGAAGCAGTTGGGATGGAAATCGTGGATGTAGTTGGAGTAGGGCTGAGAATAGGAATAGTTACTCGTTCATTCTTTGGTAAAAATTTGCTGATATCTAAATTCCCTTTCTGGCTGAACCACCAGTAAGCAGATCCTAAGACAGCTATAATTACAGAAAATGGAATATTTAAGCATCCACATCCATTTGGCTCTTTATTTTGTTGCGGCATATTATCTAAAAGCTATCACTTAATCTCACTTTATATGTACAGATTGCTGCCATTTAACTGCATGGTCATAGACTTTTATCCTCACGACTTGTTAAACTCTTAGTCTGCGATCTGATGCACTATCTTTTTACCACTCTATATATAAAATGTTATCCATCCACGGCAGTTTGATAACTCGTATACTCCAAGGAATTCTATCTAGTAAAACATCGTAAGTTTCACGTTGAATTTGTAGCAGCCACCCAGCATCACGAACTCTCAAAATGCCGTTTCTCTGCAAAAAAGCTTTTCTAAATCCGTCTATAGATGTATTTTTCAAAATATTCCAATTTTGAATCACCGCAGATAAAAAATTTTCACATTCTGTTCGTTCGTATGTAGTGATTTCTAAATTAGTGTCTATAGGTTCTACTAAATCTATGGCACAAAGTATTTTGTTTAGGGGAAAACTATGTTCAGATGAATCTGTTGAACCATCAACTAAATACTGGAGTAAAATAGCTGCTCGTTCAGCAGATATCATATTAATAAAAAAATTCTTTTGTACTAGCCCTATTTTAATGAAAAAACGATTCAGAAATGGCCATACCAAAATTAATCCTGCATTGTAAATGTAGATTTCATCAGAGTGACTAAAAGTATTGACAGAATTTACAAGTGTAGTTTGCTTGGAATTGGTTTCTTGTTTGATTTTGATTTTAAGAGTTTGAGTAATTTCTAAAATTTCGTTGAGGCGTTTTATTTGGTTAGATTTACTCTCTACCAAAGCAGGATTTTTTATTTCCTTTAGTGAGATTTCAAGCTCATGTTTAAGTTGATTTATTTGCTGTATGTTTTGCGGTGATATCTGTCTATTTAGACTTAATTGTTGTAATTCGGTTAATAGAAATTTTGCTTGTTTATCTTCTACAATCAAGTGTGTATATTCGCTAGATATTTTGATTGCTGTTAATATTTTTGGAAGTGTGCTTTTGAAGTGATTACCTTCTTGAATTAGATGCTCTATTTTGGCAGCAAGATTATTTATAAACTCAGTATAATTAATCCCATTACTTGTAGTAATATGTAACAAACTTGCTTGGATTAATCTAACTTTATTCAGTTCAGTATTACTATCTGAGGAGAGACTGAAAAATATTCCTTGCCATTTATCCAATCTAAATTTTGCTTCCGGAATATTTCTAGTCTGCTCTAACTGTTTAAATATCGGCTTTGTGTCTATATTATAGTCTGTAATAAACTGGACTAAATGCGCAGTAAATAACCCTACTATTTTCAAGAGTATTGAATCAGAAAATTGGTAAATAATCCGCTGTAATTGCTTTGCATCTTGAAAATTTTGCTCGATAAGATATTTAATTTTATTTGGTGAATTTGTGATGAGGCGATCGCAACACTCTTCTAGCTCTTGTTTGCTTAATTTTTCACTCCACCAAGGTAGCATACCTGTTTGGATAAAGTAGCTAAAAACATCTAGTTGTGAAGCTACTTTCTCAGCAATTTCTGGGATTCCGATTTGATCGGATGATATTTCATACCAAGTTGCATCAATAGAGTTAACTTGATTTTCTCGTGGATTCTTACCTGTCTCTACACCTCTTTCATCAGATAAAACTTCTATTTTAGGAAGCAGCATTGAAGATTCGTTAGTATTAGGTTGTATCTCTCCTGAAAAACTAGAAGGTGATAGACGAATTTCTTCTGGTAATTGTTGCTGAAGTTTTTCTATAATTTTATTAATTAATTCCTGTTCCAAATTATTAATATCAATATTTCCTAGATTAAGTTCTAAAGTATTAATTCGATATATTATGTCTGAACTGCTGAACTGACTCAAGACATTATCAATAAGGGGAATAATTTTATGGCTATATATTCTACTTAACTCATTTTGTAGTTCAAAAGCACCTTCTTTTGAACTCAAATTAAGTTCTATAACCTGTTTTTTGATCGAATGTCGCTGTTGGTTCACTTGCAAAAAATTTAATCAACTCACTACAAAATCTGTACCGATAGTCATATACCCTAGAACGCTAAATTCTCCGATATCAACACTAGCAATTCCCAAGGCTTTAATTAAGTTATTACTAATACTCTTAATATCCTCAGGTTGAGCATTTTTATCCACAATTGTGTTCAACCAGTGAGTATAAGACCTTTCAAAATCTTGCATTTTAGATTTATCTAGCCAGTGGTAATAAGGGGTTATATGAGCAGGAATTTCTGCACTGATAATGTTATAAATTAGTTTTCTAAAGTTTTCATTTTGAAACTGCCAATTAGGGAATACAAAACTAAGTTGGAAAGAATAAGGATCTCGCGATCGATCTACTTGTACCCATTTTCCTTGTTCTGATTTTACAAATCCTGTTTCTATTTCTATATCGAATGTATCTTCTTGAACATTGCTAATAAAATAAATTCCATTGTAATTATTTGTGCAAAATATTTGTATTTGTTCGTTTTCGTGAAGCCCGTGTAGTATAGAAACACAAGTTACTACTTTGTTTGAAATTGTGTTTGATTTAAATTCCAAAATTTCATAACCTAAATTTAAAAAATTAGGGTTATGATCGGAATTTTGACTGCTATAAGGACGAAGTAAAATATGTTCGACTAAATGAAATCCTTCTGTTTCATTTGATTCATCAGAGAGAGCTAAAGTTTGTCGCTTGTAGGGGATTCCGATTAAGCTGCAAATTCTTTGTTTTAGACCTGATACGTTGTCTGTATCCCAAACTTGACTCGGATCAGTATAATTAAATGCTTTACCTCTTCCAGCACTAATTTGAGGATAGTTTTCTAAAAAAGTAAGTTTATGATTAATTAGTTTCTCTTCCAGGATTGAGTTATATAAAAGTAAAGAATAATCTGTAAATTTTTCACAATACTGTGCTATTAAATAGTTCAGGAAACGGTTTTTTCTTTCTAAATCAGTGTTATTCCATTTATCTGCTGATGAATTATTATTAACTTTGAGGATTTCAGTTGCACCTGGAAACATAGAAACATCATGATAAAAATAGCTGTTCTTGTTATTTCCTTGAAAATGAAATAAATTTTTAGCATGTTCTAATTGAGAAAAATAGTTAGCTAAAAGTTGATCGAAAAACATTAAATAAGCTTGCAGTTGCTTTGCTTGAGCTTTGCGTTGAGGAGAAGCAGAAGCAGGTAAACCTAATTCTCCAATACCGTAATTAGCAGGAAACTCGTTTTGGATTGATTCATAGTCAGATAATTCTCGATATTGTCCTTCAGGGATGGGGATATCTTTTATTTGTGTAGTTGATAGTGATTTTGTGTTTTGCTCTTGTAAGGATGCCAGATGAATTTTAGCTTTAGCCAGGTTCAAATTGCACGGAATTTGTCCTTTATAAAAGCTAATATTATTTGTCAAACTATCTATATTTTTAAGTTGGGGTGTAAGATTAGTATCTAATGCCAACGCCCATTCTTCTAATTCTGACGACTTGTTGCTCGAAAGATTGATTTTCCTAATTGTTTTTATTCCAGGAATATCTAAAATAATCTTAATAAAATCAGAAGTGTGGAGTTCATCTTTCTTAGTGAAGCTCTCAAGTTGTTCATCATCAATAAACCCATGTTCAAGGGGAAAACCCTCAAAAATTGCTTCAGGAGTTTTACCTAGCTCTAGTAATTCTTTTAAAGTTAAGAATCGTAAATGAGGAGAAATAAAATTCTCTAAGTCAAAATATATCTTTGCCATTAATTCATTGACATCAAAGCCTTCTTCTACTTCTATATCGGCTTTGATAGTAATTTCTTCAATGGATAATATTTCGATTGAAGGAAAATCTTCACACAGATTGCGGTGTTGATTAAGTTTAGTTTTTATTTTTTCTATTAAGCTGGCTTCATCAAATATATTCTTTTCTTTTTCAACCATTACCCGATAAAGCCCATTTAAATTGACTTCTTCAGTGAAATCAGAAGCTTTAAAAGTTAATGTATGAAGAATGGAATCGTAATAAATCAGGGGTTGTGAGTTCTTAATGGGTTTTAACCAAGCATTTTTAACACCATCAATGTCAATTAATAGTTTACGATAATCATTAATTGTCAGGGGATTAACGGTGAGAATTTCTCTAGCCGTGAAAAACTGTTTCCTGTTTTCTCCAGGAGAAGGTGCAAGCAAGTCTTTCATCTCGAAGTCAAGCCGATAGCTTAAATCCGTGATGGCATAGCAGAGCTGCTCTAGGATAGTAATACCAGGATCGTGGGTATTGTAATCTGTCCATAGTTTCCCTGCTAGGCGTTCAATGTGCTTTATACCTTCTTGTCGCAATAAAGCAAAATTCATCCCAGGGTGTTCGGGGAGAGTGCTAGAAATCGTAAGGTGTTCAGTCATGGTGATTTTATGGTTTTGGCTAGTGATTTAACTCCCTATTTCCTCTTTTTCTAAAACTTCTACCTTTTCTGGTTTAGATGCAGTACCATTATTTTTTGTTAGTTCTTCTTCTAATACTTGAATTGCTCCTTGAATGCGGAGTAAAGTTTCCCGGACACTTACTTGTTTGGATTCTAAATCTGCGAGGACTTTTTGTCCTGATGCAAATTCAGATTTGAGTTCGGCAAGGCGTTGTTCGAGTTGTTGTTTCATATTTTTTAACTGTTACATCCTATATTACTCATATTATTCAATTTTTGAATTTGGATTTTGAGTTCCTCAATTTCATCATTCATCTCAGTTTTTAGTTGTGCAATTTGGTTATCTATTTCAGTTTTAAGCTCTTTTAATCCTCCTATTGCTAATATGCCAAAGTCAGCATATTTTAATGTTAGCGTTGTTTCATGATTTTCTTGATTTTTTATTTCGCCAACTAGAGATGGAAACAAAGGCTGAACATCTTGTGCAATAAAACCAATTTTCTTAGTTTGAGCATCAGGATTATCTTTCCAATGATAGTTTTTGACATCCATTTGCATTAAACGACTTAAGATATTACCTTCATTTTCGATATTTGTTTTTAACCGGACATCAGAGACAGAATCCCAATTATTGTCACCATCCCATTTTATTACTCTATTGCTATTAGCTTTACCTTGGTATGAGTTCAATACTTTAAATAGCAAGCCGTCACCATCTAAGTACATCGTCAATTCATTCACAGTAGTCTTGAGTTTTAAATCGCCATTCACTTCTAACTTTGCACCAGGATTCGTTGTCCCAATTCCTAAATTGCCGTCAGGATTGATGGTTATTGCGTCTACAATACTCGGTTTACTATCACCTTTCTTTTGGGTTCTGATTCTCAAACCAATATCTCGATTGGACGAGTCGTCTCTTGCTTGAAAATAAGCAATGTTTTGCGTGCTATATTCTTTGAGTTGGATATGGCCTGAAAAGTCGATATTTGTTGTACTACCAACAGATGCAGCAACGGATAAAGAGTCGGTTATAGTTAATTTACCCTTGATGTATTGATTTCCTTCCACAGTTAATTTATAGCTACCTGGGTCAACTGTACCAATCCCAACATTGCCGTCTTTAATGACCATCTGTACTGTTCCTTTATCACCAGGATTTAGTTCAGTGTCATTATGAGTGCCACCTTTGTACCAAACAAAGTTCTTGTCACTGCGGAAATATTGAGTACCATTCTGTACTCCAATGCCATAATTTTCATTCCACAAGTTAATCATCTGTCTTGTAGATGCACCAAAACGAAGACTTTCTGTTACTGATAGATTTCCAGAAATAGTACCAGAAGTAATTTTGTCAGCTGATAAGTTAGGAATACGCTCAACAGCTAATATCCCAGAAGTAATTTTATCAGCTGATAAGTTAGGAATACGCTCAATAGCTAATATTCCTGAAGTAATTTTATTAGTTGATAAGTTAGGAATGCGGTCAACACTCAATATTCCAGAAGTAATTTTGTCAGCCGATAAGTTAGGAATACGTTCAACAGCTAATATTCCTGAAGTAATTTTGTCAGTTGATAAGTTAGGAATACGCTCAACAGCTAATATTCCTGAAGTAATATTTGTTGTATCGATTTTACCCGTAATTGTACCAGTAACTTTTAAATCCCCATTTACCTCTAACTTTGCTCCTGGAGTTGTTGTACCAATCCCTACATTCCCACTACTGCTGGTAATAAAAAGCTTACTACCTCCAGAATTAGAGATATTTAAACCTATTTTATCCTTATCAGGCTTTTGATTAATACTCCAGGTTTTTGTCTCACCTGCATAAAAATCCATTAATTTTTCATCCGTACCCTGTGCCTTAATCTTTAAGGGTGTATCTGCCCCAGATGGCTTTTCTATGCCATCATCTTTAATATTGAGAGTGGATTCAATAAAGTCGGCAAAATCCTGTTGAGAAGGCTTTGTTCCTGTTTTAAATAATCCTTGCAGTTCAGTTCTACTCTTTTGAGCCACAATCTTTACTCCTTTTAACTAACAATAAAATCAATACCGACAATCATGTAACCAACGCCTTCAAAATCCTCCTCATCATAATTTTCTGTGCCAATTAGGTCGATAATATGTTCAGGGGCAGAAACTAAAATTGAATCCGGGTGTTGTACCTGGGCGAGATTAGACTGATTTACCCGATAATAAGTATCTGATTTGCCTTGAGAACCTGCTTTGATACCGATTTGCTCAATTAATTTGAGATTGGCAACATAATCGACATAGGGTCTGTTCTCAATAAAATAGATGAGTGAGGAACTGTGGATTGAACTTCCAAAGGTAATGTCTGCTTGTTCTTCATAGGCCCAGGGGGACAAAAAGCGTTTAATATCTTCATTGAGTTGATTGAGATAGTAACCCTGTTCATATCCATTGCGAAAACGAATACCCACTCTATATTTAATACGTTCGTAGCGGGGATTTTTCACCACAATTTGTACAAATGGTGAGGTATATTTTTGCAGATATGCCTCGATTTCCTTGAGCAAATATAAAGGTGCTTTGGGTTCGAGGGGAAAGAACGGCGCAGTATTAGAAATATCGGGAACTACTACCACTGTTACCTTTGCAGCCTCCGGATTATTTGAGCCAGCAGCAGACGTGATACATTTGGCCTTATAAATTTGGGGAAAATGTTCCAGTACCAGACGTTCGTAATCCCAAGGAGTTATCGCCCTCTGTTTATGGCGCAGTCTTTCACTCACCCGCATAGTAAAAGCGCGGTTATCTTCTTTTGCTTTACCGCCAAATGATGTATGAGGCTGTTGTACTGTTTTGATGGCGGGATCTCGTGTGACAAATCCTTGAATAGAATTAGATGCGAGGGGTTTACTGAAATGCTCGGCTACATTTCCCTGATTGATAAAAGTAGCCCTAACTGCTTGGGTTTTGATGTCCAAAGTATCAGGAATGGCGGTGGTATTTTCCTTGGTGGTGGCTCGTAACCAATGTAAATTACTGGGTAATAAGTTATGCTCAGTAGTGGCTTTGTCTGGGATACTCAAGCGGATAATCCCCGGATCTACTAACCCGTTGGTAGTATCGGAAAGTATCTCTGTGTCTTGAAATTCTCGCCAATTATTACCACTCAAGTAACTCCAGTGAATTTGTGGCGGAGTGAGTTCGCCATTGCCACTTCCCGCTATCATTTGGAAGAGGATGGAAATGTTTTGCGGTGGTTGCAGATTGCAAAGACCTATGTATAAACTGGCTTCTTCTTCATATTGAGGTAGGAGATAATATTGGTTACTTGTTGAGTTATCTTGATTGAGGGTTTGGATATCTGCATAGCCAAAGGGATGAAGATGGAAGATTTGGCTGGATTCATGATTGCTTGGGGACGCTTGCAAGTCAACTTCCGCTGAAGCAGTATAGTCAAGGGAGATAGTTTTTACTTGTGGGGTATAGGGAGGATAAACTGTCAGGTTTTTTTTGTCATCCGTTGCCAAAGCAACCTTATTTAAGACTATCGGATATAAATCATGTGCAAAATCAGGGCTTTCTAATTCCAGTTTGAAATACCTGCGTTGCTCAAAAGGATCGTCTGTATCGGTTTCTAGATTAGAAGTGTCGAGAGTATAGTCAGAAATATTAAAATTTTGATAATTGAGATTAATTGAATTACTTAAAATGCTCCCATTCTGAGAAAAAATAGATTTAGAAGTTTCAATTTTAACCCAGCTTCTATTATTGAGAATTTTCAAACTGGCTTGAAAACTGCTATTGTCAATTTTGGTAATTACCCCAGTGTCCGAATAAGCTTTGTAGTATTCTCCAAAGTTTTTAGGCAGTCCCATCCATTCCATCTTTATGAAAAGACTATCTAATTTTTTGTAACTAATTTCTCGATTGGCGAAGTAAAAGCTCGAACCTGCTTTGGGATTATTACCAAAGGCTTGAAAAGGAGTTTTAATATTTATGACTGAGTTATCATTCCGCAATTGTAACTCCTGAAGATTTTCAACTTTAACTTTTAGGTTTACCTTTTTTAAAAGTACCGATTTAAATTCTTGATAATAAATTGCTTGTTCTTCAGTATCTTTTAATTCTGATACTTGTTTCAACAGAATTTTTACCACCGGATACGGAGTAGTAATAAAAGAGGTTGATTCCTCCACTTTTGGTGGCAAAATACTAGGCAAGGTGGGATCGAGGGTGAAATTAAATTGTAAGCTGTTGAGGTAAATAGCAGAAGTTTGATATAGTTTAATCTTGCCATTACTAACAACCTCTTGAGGAAAATTACCGATACCAATTTGCTGGATATTAGCTTTTTTACTGGTTAATATTCCTGTAATCTCAAATATTTTACTGTCATTCCAGATAAGAATTTCCCCTATATTATTGGAATCAAATGTATCATTAGTAGCTGTCAAGGACACACTTGTAAAGTTACCATTTTCAGGAGTACCCAAAGAGATTTCTGAAGTGTTATAGGATTTAAGTGCTTCTTCTAGAATAAAATCGCCAATTTCATATTTAAATGATTGAGGTTGTATCCATTGAGTTTCACTACTCAAATAAATATCAAAAGGTTGAATTTTACTACTTAGCATTTTTTGGAAAGCATTTCGATTCAACGTTTTCCCTTCAGATGCGAAGGTCAGGGTAATAGTACGTGCACCTTCTCGCAACAACAATATGGGGGAAGTAACTGCAAGACCGAGAGAGTTTTGTAAAGTTTTAGTAAGATTTCCAAAAGTATTAAAGCGTTGTAATTTAGCTGCTTGCCCCTCTTTTATATTAACTGGAGAATTTGGATAAAGATTTTTAATTTCCGTTCTTCCAATGGGAGGATAAGTAAAGTTGATTTTCTTAGTTTGTGCTTTTTCAACGAGTCGATAAACTTCTTCCCAATTAGGATTTACTGTAGTAGCCTGGATTTCCATAATCTTGCGGAAATCTTCTACGCTCATATAAAGTTGTTCTTTGATATATCTAATAACTAGTTCTTGAGTAATATTATTAAATATCTCAACCAAGGTTTTATAATTATTCGGCATTTCCGGTAAATAATCACCAGGATTAGGACTACCGAGAGCCAACTTCATCATTCTCTCGAAGCCTGATTTTTCTCGCTCTTCCTTTAAAGTATTACGCCTTGTGAAAGTAATTTTTTTTCTGTAGGCTTTTTCTGTGAGTTTATAAACCTCTTGCCATTCTAATTCCGTAGGTTTTTTGATATTTTGATTATCCTGATTTATTTGGCGATCGTGTATCTCAAAGCAATATTGGAAATTTTCTATCGTATCAAAAAATAGCTGATTTTCAATATATTGTTTTGCTTCTTGAGAGATTTGCTTAGTATTTTTAAGTGGTTGATAAATACGTTGTTTGAGATAACTAATATCAACAGGTTCGCGATTCAAATCAGGAAAACTATCTCCTTGGTTGGGGCTACCAATTGCCCATCGCAGCATATTTTCAAAAGCGCGATCGCTTTTATTATCTTGTTGATGAATGTCTTCTAAAGTAATGTATTTTTTTTCTATAAATAAAGTTTTAACGCTCGCTACAGTAGCTCGATTAACGATGATGTCTTCATCAGTAGCATAATTGAGATTAATACCTTGGCTATCTTGACCTGCGTTGAGCAAAGTACCCTGTTTAATCAGATGTGTTTCTTCTCCTGGCGCCAACTCAAAAATGACATTAACTTTGTCTGAAACTTCCGCTTTAGTAGCTAATTTCAGTACCTCTTGATAGTAAAAATCGAGATATCTTTGGGTCAGTGCTTTAAACTGTTGCTGCGGATAACGTAATAATTGTAAAAACGTAAATAACAGAACTAGATGAGGCTGAGATAATTGTCTGAGTGTTAATTCATCATCGGCGAAGCTTTCCGGATTATTAATGTAAGCAACCATTTGGTTCACATCTGCCGCAAAGAAAGGTGACCAATCACCTTTTATAGTATTGGACTCATCGTAATAGTTGAGTTTTGTGGCATACTCTTTTACAAAAGTCAGTAAATCTGATAGGTCACGTTCATCAACTGCAACATAATCTGGTTCCAGTTCTCTGAGTAAGCGATCGCGCTGACTAACACCATCCCGAAAAACTCGATCTTTAATTTGCTTGCTTGTATTCATATTCGCTTTTTGGTCGCCTCCTAATGAAGCAATTTTTCTTGTTACCGTTCCCGGAATTAAGTTGCTCTCCTGCTACTGTCAAGCCCACAAAATATTACCTAAATGAGCATTAATCGGTGAGCGATCGCTCGATATCTATTTTCCGAATTAGGCGATCGCACTGCGTTATGATGGGTTGGTTTGATACGCTACTTCATTAACGCACGTTACAAGAGCAGGCGATCGGGCTATCTCCGACTATTGGTGGCTTTTACCATGTCGTATATTCCCATCATTATCCCTTCCCATTCTCCTATGGGTCGCCTTGCGGGCCCTTGCTCTCTCGCTCCTATGGAATCGTACATAGCTCGCTCCTGCGCCGTCCTTGTGTCAAGTCCTGCTTTCGGTGGTCCATACTGAATTACTTCTCTCCTCTGGTTGGCCTGATCGGTGTCCAAGAGAGTCCCATATGCGGGGTTCAGATACTCCAAGTGTCGATTTTCCATTACGACTCCCATTCCCCGTCGTCCCACAGGCCCCAGTTGCTCTGGGCCCAATTTACTACTGTACGGATTAATGCTGCCAGCCAGCACGGGGTCCATGAACGTGTTGTTGGAAGCGTCGCGCTGGGCCAGACCAGTGTTACTGTCCAGGATCGCACCATAATGCCCTCTTAATATCTGATATAGATACTGTTTTACCGTGTAACCACTGAGACCGTCGTTCAACGTATCGGTCTTGTTTATGCCCACAGCTGTACAAATTTCATCTATTACCTGTTCGACCAAGGTAGTATCAACTGCCTGCAACGGGTTTGTCACCTGGGTTGGCAAGCCAGTTGCCACGTCATAAAGGTCGCTCTTATAGTAATGCATCCCTACCAGTTTCTTCGCGAGTTCGCCCCCTCCAGTGTGTGCATTCATCAGCATGAAGTAATTACATAAGAGCGTTAAAAACCCAAGAAAGTCTTTTTCTGCTGCGCTCGATAGGTCGATCTTTGTGGTATCTGGCAAAAATTTTCGTGTCACCTGAACTCTTGGCCACAATCTCTTAATGGCTGTCATAGCCGTTTTTGCTACTGCTACCGAACGTTTCGTCAGCGCTACATTCCTGGCATGTTCCTGTTCTGGTGCATTGTGCCTCGCATATCGAGCCATTCTGTTCTTTTGTTGAGTAGTCTGCTCGAATAAATGGGGTACTTGTGCGAGTTTTATCCCATATGTTGCGTGAAAATACCCTAAACGTGGTTGGAAAAGGGAAGAATTCGGACTGTCTGAGCCGATATAATATGCGTCCACTGGTGCGCCCACAGCCGCTTGTGTATCATTATCTATAGCGTCATACATTCCATTTACTGCGTTCACTACCCCGCGTACCCTCGCTAGAGCCTGAGTCCTAGAAAGGGTATTCTCATCCCATGCTGTTGTCACAACCTCGACAATACTGGCGCCACTCGGCATGAGATTTCCACGGATAGCTTGCAGGCTGTCCTGCTGATTTTGGTTTAGACCGTTATGTGTCGCATATTGGTCTAGCTCTGCCTCGTAGAGTTTATTAAGGGTTCTACTATGGTCAACATTTAGATAACAGTGGCTTGCGACAGTCATATCCACTAAATTCGTATGTCTACCTCCCATTCCTGCATCCATCGGCACATTGTTCATAACTATATTGCCCCCTCCCGCTAGAGATGGCACCGCGATGTTGGCTTTGTGTGTAAACAACATAGGTAGCTCAATTTCAAATCCAAAACGCCTTTGAACTTGGTCGCTTGGAGTTGAGGAGATGGAAATATCGCTTCCAGTATTCTGGTCGTCATGTTTTCGGGTCTCTTTGCGACCAATGCGATCGCCATTCTGCTGCACTACATGGGTCAACTCATGGGCAATCAACTCCTGCCCCTCCCGACTCCCCGGCTGATAGGCCCCCTGCTGAAAAAACACGTCTTGCCCCGTTGTAAACGCCTTCGCCTGAATCGATTGATTCAACTGGTCTGACTGTTTATCCGTATGTACGCTCACTCCACTAAAATCCGCCCCCATCGCCTGCCCCATTGACTGCTGTAGTCCGGTATCCAAAGGCTGTCCGCCACCCCTGGCACTATTAATGGCTGATGTCAAATCCGTTGATGCCTCACCGCCGCCAATTCCTTTGGAACGCTGCACCATCGGCTTCATCCTTAATCCTTCTACCTCCTCCCTGTCTTTACCTTGCACTACCTCACCCGAATTCCCTGGTACAGGACGATTAATTTGCTGTACCACTGATGCTGCTACCCTATCTGCTTCCTGCTCATAACGGTCATTGGCTCTGCCTATGGTCAGCTTTGTTTGCACCAACCCTCCCGCTGCTAAACTGATTCGAGGTGATGCTTTTAGGTGGTTTACAGGGGCAAAATTGGCTTGCCTTTCCTGACGCTTCGGTGCTTGTAAATGGTTACCTTCAGCTTGTAATTTTGATGATATTTTGTCTGTACCTTGGAGCGATTTCTGCACATTAGCGATCGTTTCCCCTGGCTGTGGATAGTCTGATAAGTCATTTGTTTGTGCCAGTGCTGTAGCATTTTGACTATGTTGAGGAAATTTACTTTGTTCAAAAATGCTCTTTTTCTGTACTAACTTAGGTTTGTTTCGAGATGAAACTTGTTGCTTACCCATATTTGCCATATTTCCCTTCCTTTTTCGCTTTTGATTGAGGTGTATATACTGTCACCCTTCTAAATCCTGGCGTAATTAATTTAAAATCAACTTTATAACTGTTTATTGGTAACTGTCTATACCGTATGTGCTTCATTAATATAAAAAGGATAAACCAGATTAAATCGAGAATTAGTCACTCGTACAGTATAAGTAACACTGATGAGCAATAACCCTTCTTTTTCGCTTTCATCAATATTAATATCCTCTACATCGATACGTGGTTCGTGGTACAAAAGCGCATCAGAAATCGTACCTTTAATACCAGTAATTAAACCTTGGCTAATTTCTTCAAAAAGAAACTGACTCAGTTCGCAACCAAAGTCAGGCTGCATAATTCTTTCTGCTGGACGAGTTGAGAGGATAATTTCTAGACTTTGGACAATATCTTCCTCATCCGATACCATCTCCACTGTTCCAGTATCCTGGTTAAATGTGGGAGGAAAACTCCATCCTGTTCCTAAAAAAGAGCTATTTGTTTCCATAGTTTATATGTATTTTTATTTTATAAAAAATTTTAATTTACATTTACTTTTGAACCTTTGATAGTTATATTTTGACCTTCGATAACAATGTCTTTAGCTGATTGAATTTTAAATCCACTATCGTCCATAATCATAGTATTACCATTTTCATCGACTAAGTTAATACCTTTATCCTTTTCCGATAACTTTAAAATATTGCCCTTCGGCGTACTAATTTCAATTAACTTATTTTGATCATCAAAGAGTATTTTTAGTGATTTTTTGGTGACAATCCCTTTTTTATTATTTTCCTGGGTTACAGTAAAACCAGGGGGTAAAGCATTTTTCTCACTATGCAGCGCACCTAAAATTATGGCTTGTCTAGGATCATCATTGATAAAGCCCAGAATTACTTCATCACCTAATTCTGGTCTAAAGAAAATACCTCTTTGATTACCAGCCTCAACAGAAGCTAATCTTGCCCAAATAATACCATCTGTTTCAATCGAGGGGATTCTTACTTTTACCCTAAACTGTTTATCTTTATCATCTTCATACTTATCAACAATACCAATTTGCAAGCCATTAATTGCCGGAACTAATCCTGATGCTGGGGTATCAATAATATTATGATTTTGTTGAGCAAAAAAATCGGCGGATAAACCAAACTGTATATCTGTTTGCCAGCCTTGTTCATTAACCTGATGGCGGATTGCCGTGACTAATGTTTTCCCATTAAAGCGTTTGCTGATACCTGCGACTTCCATAATATCTCCTGGCTTAATATCAGCAAATCCAGGAACTTTGAGGCGGCCTTTAAACATTGACAAACGAGTTTTCAGTAATTTTGCATCAGCCCAAGCTTGTATTTCTTGGCTATCTAATTGACCTGAAGCAATCAATTGATAGTTGTCTGCACCAATAGTTTTTACTGATTCTTCTACTTTTAAATTACCCTGACTAAGAGAGACATTTTTAGCTTTTTGTAGTGCTGATATTGCTTGCGTTTTCACATCCCAAGCTGTACTTTCTACCGATGCATACTGATGACAAATATCAGCTGACATCTCAAATTCGTAAATATCACTGATACCGTATTCAAAGGTATGTTTTGGTAACCCTTTGAGATTAGGCTCTTCTACAGTAATTTTGCCATCATCAGCTAAAACCCAGTGACCATTGACATCTGCACGAGATACAATAAAATCCCAGTCCGTGCAGTAATATTGCACCATTTCTTTATGCTTTGGTTTAGTTGGAGCAATAGATGTACCCGCAGTTTTGATAATTTTTTCAATAATTTCTTTGTCTGTCATATCTCGAAAGACAGCACTTTTTCTTTGATGAGTTAGTTTAATTGCTGCGTCTTTTAAGTCAACAGTTAGGAAAGAACCATATCGATCTACTTGCAGGGAATGTCTAACTACAACACCCGCAAAAACCGTTGCTTCGTTTTGTGCTTCACCTTCATAACGAAGCTTGATTTCGATTTTATTACCGGGTTTAAAAAAGTCTGTATTACTAATCGTAAATTCCCGCTTAGCAGCGTCACCATCTAGTAAAATTATTTGAGCGATCGGGATTTTATTCACCTCTTTAATAACATCAATAGATATGACGTTGTATTCAGGGTTCATCGTTGACCCCTCACTCAAAATTGTTACTGTAACGACACCACTCATTATGTTTATACTTCTTTAATTGGCGGTAGTTTTATATTCGTTCCTGGTTTCAGTTTTCTGAAGTTATTGAGATTATTAGCACAAGCAAGCTGGATATAATAAGTAGAATTGCCGTATACTTCTTGAGCTATTAAAGGCAATTTATCTCCACCCTTAATAGTTTTAGAGTGAGATAAATCTGGTGAGTTTTTATTTTCTTGTTTAATCCGCTTGGAATCTTGTATGTCACCTATAAAAACTGTATCTAACTCGGCTCTTATCGGTTGTCCACTCCGGTTAAACAGCGTATAGTTAACATTAACGGATTGGAGGCGGCAATCAAAAATTAAGTCCCCCCATTCAATTTTGAGAAATTTAGGTTCATGGGTCTTGCCATCCATATAAGTAGTTAACTCAAGAAAGTAATTTACTTGCTTGTAAACATCTTTCGTTCCTTTCAGCTTACCCAGAAATGAAGCAGCTGCAAACCCATAAAGCCCATAATCTGATACCCCTGTGTCATCTAAAATTAACTTGAGGGACAAATTCTGAGGTTTGCTGAGAGAATATTTTGCAGTGCGGCCAGTGGTATTAATCCCCTGATAAGATTGATAAACATTCTCATATTTTAAAGAATAAGATTCCGGATTAAACATGGCTTCAAAGGTTTCTTGTGGTAAACCAATCCGAAGTCTATTGCCATAAACACGAATCTTCAGCTTTTCTAATTTAAAAGGGTTTTTAAGCATATATTTCCCTTATCTTTCTTGCTTACGCTCCAAAATTTTTAGCACCTGTGCCACACAAGCAGCAATGATTTCTTGTTTTTCTTTAGAATTGCCTTCAATTTGGGATTCGTAATTACTATCATTACTATCGACAATGTTGGCACGAATAATTAATTCTTTGATTTCCACAGGCATAGCTAAATACTCACACTTTGAAATCTTGCGTAGGCTAATTCCATCGTATCTATAACCACTGCATTGGCATTAGCATCTAGATCAGATACTGTCCATTTCACGGGATAAGCTCTCTTAAATAACCAACTAGAAAGAGGAATACTATTCTCATTAAGCAACATAACTAAGACATTGCTGGGTGTAAATCTCATGGAACTCATGGCAATATTAAACTCTGCATTCAGGGGAGAGCCAATCATCATTCCTCTTTCTAAAATCAGATTATTATAAGTGACATGAGTGGGCAAACGATGTCTGAATATATTTTCACCGCCTTCACGAATGTCTGTTGTCTCTATTTCCGCAGAAATTCCCGATACTCTTTGAAAGCGAATATCTAACGGATTAGGCACAATTCCGGCAATGAAGAAGACGACCATAAAATAAAATCCAACAGGAGGATTTTCTGTTAAAGTAAGTTCCGGAATGGGAAATTTATCTGCCATCAAATGAGAATTTTTGCAAAAATCAATAAAAAGGGTAAAAATGATTCATTATCCGGGATAGTCAATCTTGAGATCGTTAGCCATTAGATCCAAACTTTCAATAGCAACTTCATTGCTAGTTGCATTAAATGATGGTGCATCTAGTTTCTTAGGAAAAGCATTTATAGCTGTCCAGGAGACAACTGCTGCACCTGTTTCGTCTAATAAATCAATCCGAATATCGCGCTTGGCTACAGTATTCAATTTAACGCTACTAATCCAGCTAAATAAATAGCTGTCTTTTCTGACAATGCCTTTTTTTAGGCTTAAATTAACAGGAGTGCTTAATCCTGGCATATACTTTGCTCCGTCTTTATAACTCATGCCATCTCTATAAGTGATGGTTTCATATTCAATGCTTAATCCCGATACTTCTGAGAAAGCATGGGAATCATCTCCATCTATAGTAACTCGGTAATAAAAGACAGGAATTGGATAATTATTTTTGATATCTTCTGTTGACGTTGCCATAATTTATTTGCCCTTAAAAATGAACTGTTTTTACTATTATTGATAAGGTGGGTAATATCCACCTTACTGCCCAGTTTGCCCTATGCTTCCTGTAACTTGTGGGAAAACTTCAGGATAATGAACTCAGCCGGACGAACTGCTGCAAGACCAATTTCCACAATCATGCGTCCTTCCAAAATATCTTGTGCTGTCATGCTTTTTCCGAGTCCAATATTGACAAAATAAGCTTGTTCTGGTGTAGTACCAGCCAGCGCACCTTGTCGCCATAATCCTTCTAAATAACTTTCAATTAGAGATTTCACTTTTAGCCAAGTGATGGCGTTGTTGGACTCAAAAACAACAAATGCGGTGGCTTTCTGAATTGATTCTTCAATGAGATTGAACAGTCGGCGCACAGGTATATACCGCCATTCATTGTCATTACCAGCTAAAGTTCTTGCACCCCAAATTAAGGTTCCTTTCCCGGTAAAACTACGAATAGCATTGATGGATTTACCTGCGGTGGGATCTATGTTGAGATTCTCTTGTTCTTCGTTGCTAATTTTGACCGTAGGAGCAAGTACTGATGCCAAGCTAACATTAGCAGGTGCTTTCCAAACTCCCCTGTCCCTATCTACTCTGGCATATATTCCTGCTACAGCAGCACTTGGAGGTAATACAACTCGCTTTTTAGCTATCTCAGTCTGAATTCTGTTGTAGAGATCGGTGTTTGTGGTTTTGCTATTAGTCAGCTTTTCACCTTGTGTATCAGCATTTTCTCCAACTCCTTTGATAGTTACAGAATCATCGGTGTAATAGTAGTTGAGTGAGGTTTGCAAGTAGGGATAATAAGCTGCACCATACTTTAATTCATGTGTTTCTGTGCCAATAAAACCTCGGAATTTCTCAACTCCCCCTGTCTTATCCCCTGTCTTATTCCCTGTCTGATTTTTTTTCTCTTCCAGAACATCGAAAATAGCAAATCTATCTTTTAACTTATTGCATTGCTTCAAAGCTTGCTGACAAAGCACGTAATAATCGGGTTCACTTAAATTTACTGCATCGGTCAGTAGTATTAAGGTAGGTTCATCTTCTTTTTCTAAAGCTGATAAACCTGGGTCAAAATCAGCTTTTTTCAGACCTCCTGTACTGTATCTACCCACCGAAATTATATAACAACCACCCCCACCATTATCAAAATACAGACGCAAAGCGTAATACATTAAATAGTTGAGTGCAGGAGTGCTAACGCTAGTAATTACGCCTGCTTCATTTGTAACTTCAAAGTTAGATGCTTGAGCTTTTCCAAACAACGTTTCATACTCAAGGAGTGAACTAATTCGAGTTGGTTTATTAGTTAAATCTTCATCGCCTTGTTGAGCTTTTTCTGTGTAACCAAGAAAGGCGGGAATCGCTGTAGATACATCGGCGACTGAGGGGGGAAATGTAGAAATTTCCTCGACATAAACGTTGGGAGTTTTATAAGTTACCATGTTTCAATCCTTTTTTGAAGTTTTATAGATATTTCAGGGCATTAATTACTTGAATCCCATTATAATTAGGGGGATTAGGTAAATGTTCTATCCATACAATTGGATTGCTGCTTTCACTCTTTTTCTGCTTTAAAAGCTGAATATTTTTTATCCCTGCTTCCTGACAAGCAATTTCTGAGTCAGATCTAAAGAGATATTGTTGAGATTGAGGAAATTGTTGCTTAAGAACCAAAAATATAGAATCTGTTTTTTCAGCTTCAGCACTCGTAAATTTGGTAAATTTAATTTCTGTTTTCCTGGTTGTATCTTTGTCTTGAATCAAGAATTCGTCGCCATTAGTTTCACCATCAGTGAGTAAGTAATAATGCCACTGTTGTTTTTTGGCTTGAAAAGTAATTTTATATTCACTACCCTGGTTGAAAATTTGAGACATGGAAGAGTGATTATAAATATCCACGATGCCAAAAATATTGTGTCCACTGAACAATTTTCGGTCAGATAATTTAGTTTTAGTTATTTCTAAATTTGATGCTTCAAGGTTAGTATTTTTTTCATTACTAAACTGATAAATATCATTAATACCTGGCTTCCAATCAATTTCTGTAAAATCTATAAAATCTTGATTTTTGAGTTTCAATATAAAACTAAATTGCAAATTGTCAGCAAGTTCTATCAAGGGCCTATTTTCCGAATCTACTGGTGCAATTACCACTATTCCGTTAATTTTATTTTTGACAATCAGACGATGACCATTAAGTATTTTGTTACATTTACTTGTAGGTTCAAGATTGAAGTCAGGACATATTTTATCTTGATAATATTCGTGAATAATCCTCAATTCAAATAGTTTTTTGTAAGGCATAATCTAGATGATTTGTGATATTATATGTTGTTTGTAAAAAACTATATATTTGAAGTCAGAACTACCTTCTCAGTTATATCAGAGCCAACTTCCACCGTATCTGCATCTGTAAAGACAACCATTCTGACTTTATAAATCGCTGAAGGCATGTAAAACATACCCAAACCAGCCCAAACCTCTCTTTGTTCGGTAAACGATAAATTAATCAGTTCGAGGGTCAATTTTGCTATTTCAGAATTCAGTGTTGGAGAGTTATGGTGATTGAATAACCGATGACTTTGAAAAAATTTGATAATTAGGGATAAAAATTGTAAAGATTGCCTGTAATCAGTAAAATTTGCAGCAAAGAGAACATATAAATTGAGGTAAATATTAGGGTTTTTTGGTGGGTTACTACCTTGATTAGGTATCCTTTCATAGGCTGCACCAGAACGAAAAGTATAGTCTTCTTCTAGATTGACTAATAAGGTAGTAATGGCATCATTTTGGAAGGAAACTTCTTTCTGATTTCGTTCCTGAACAAATACAACCTCAAAGTCCTGTGCTCCGGTTTTGACTCGGATGTAGCTGTTGAGTTGTTCCTTGAGGAATGAGAGGACATGCTCTATCATAGGCAATAATCCAATAATAATTATTAATTTTTCCTATTCAAAACAACACACTATTTCTAGAACATAACAATTATTAACTATCAAAAAAAATTGATAACTAATCGTGAGCTAAGAGTTTATTTATAAAGTAAATATTAACTAAGATGTGTCATGACTATGTAAGTATTTGGGAATTTGAGACAGTGAGAATTAGCCGCAAGACACTATATTTATCAGTGCGTTATAGCAACACTTAACGCACCTAAAATTTCAGGTTTACTTTATAAATCATCTCTACCTTAGCAAAGGAAACAAATCGTATTTCTTTGACTATTTACTGCTGAAACAATAGTCGTGAGTATAACAACAACCTTGTCTGTCAAGTTAAATACAAAATATAACTTTACATTTTATGTTTTATTAAAAATATGTCTTGAAATTATTGACGTTGCTGAATTTAGGTATGAAAATGGTTAAGTGATTTGTCTGATTTCAAAACAATTGTTACAGACGCTTTAAACAGCGCGTATCTACACGAAAAATGATATATCTAAATCAGCGACACTAAAATTATTAATTTTAATTCTCTTTATCGCCAACTCAAAATTAAATCCTGGTATAGTATTTAGAATTGTGGTGAAAGCTTGTATATCAAGCCGAGAAAACAAATATTGTCAGTTACTGTATTACAAAACGGCGTAGATGAAACAACTATTAAGACGATCGCCATTCCTTGGTAGAAAAAACTTTTGCCTTCCACACGATAGTACTAGATCCATCCTTTGGTTTCTTCATCATTTAATAATCTTTTCAATTTGAGATACTCCCGTTGTGCCGCTTGCAGAATGTGTTTCATCATCACTGGTTCATCCGTATCAGCTGCGAGAAAAGCGGCATTCATGGCAATATTGCGGATATTACCCCCAGCAACCTTGAGTTGTGCTAATTTTTGGTAGTCTAACCCTTGGGTGGGTGTTTGAGACGGGAAAATGCGCCGCCAAATTTCGGTACGTGAGGGGGCTTCTGGGAATGGAAATGCAACCATAAAGCGGATACGGCGCAAAAAAGCAGAATCTAATGCATTTTTTAAATTTGTGGTCAGAATAGCCAAACCTTGATATGATTCCATACGCTGGAGTAAATAAGATACTTCGACATTAGCATGGCGATCGCGGCTATCTTGAACTTCTGTGCGTTTGCCAAATAGGGCATCTGCTTCATCAAATAGTAAGATTACTCCTCCTGTTTCGGCTGCTGCAAATATACGCCCCAAATTCTTTTCTGTTTCGCCTATATATTTACTCACTACGGCACTTAAGTCAATGCGGTAAAGATCGAGACGAAATTGATTTGCTAATACCTCGGCTGCCATAGTTTTACCAGTTCCGCTTTCCCCGTGAAATAGGGCGCTAATCCCTAACCCGCGACTACCTTTGCCAGCAAAACCCCATTCTTGGTAAACTTTAGCCCGTTGTCGGAGGTGAGTGGCTATGTCTGTGAGTACCTCGCGTTGTTGTTCCGGTAACACTAAGTCATCCCAAGTGGCGGATGTATCTATGCGTTGGGCTAAACCATCGATATGAGGGCGGGCTTGATGGCGGCAGAAATCCCAAAGTAAGTTGGGGTGGGCAGTCTGGGAGGTGTCGGTAAATTGTGCTTTTTGAAGTTTGAATTGCAGACACGCTGCTTGAATGGTGGCGTTGCTGAGGTTAAATTGAGATACTAACTTGGTAATCTCTCCATTGAGTTGGTTTGCTTGTGTGGCAAGATGGGTTGCCCAAATTTCTGCTTGTTCTTGGTAGCTTAGTTGGGGCACATCAAAGGTAATGAGATGATTGTGTTTAGTGTGTAGTCGTTCTCCACTAGAAATAATCACAGGTGTTTGCAGATGTTCCACAAACTGGGAAACGGTGAAAGCAGGTTTTGGCTCGTTCGGCAAAATATCATCACAGTCAAGTAAGAGCAGACTATTTTTTAGTAAAGCTTCCCTTTCCCAACGTTGTTTCATTTGGTAAATATCATTGGGGGATTGGGTAAGCACCGCCGCAGACATGACATGCAAATTATAGCCAAGGCGAACAGATGCTGCTTTGGCTATGGCATATTTAGCGGTTATTTCCCCACCACAGAGTTGCAAGGTGGGAGAAGCGGAGGAAAGCTCAGACCAAATAGCAACTAATTGCTCTACAATCTGTTCCTGGGAGGGAGCTAAAGGTGTTTGCTCAAGGTGAGAGGGAAGGGGATGGACAAAACCCATTAATTGCTCGTCAAAAGCCGCTTCTCCCAGAAGATAACTAAGAATTCGTGGATTGATACGGAGGGGGGCTTGCGTAAGGGTAAAGCCTGTACCAATTTCAATTAATCGCCATAATTGTAAGGGATTTTGGGAAGAAAGTACAGACCAACTGGCTTGAGGGAAGGTGGTTAAAGCTAAGGCAAGGGTAGGATAATTTAGTTGTGGATTTCCCTGGACTTTGGCACATAACTGGGCAAGGGTGGGGTCAATTTCCAGGGCAGTGCAGAGAAGGAGGATATCCCGTTCAAATTCAGTGAGGTAAAAGAGGCGACATAAAGTTGCCAAGGCGGATGTAGGTAATATTGTTTCGGGAGTCAGGGGCTGCGGGGCTTTATCTTCGAGCTTATTTTCGAGGTATTGACGGATATAGCCAGTAGCTTGAATCAGTGTGACCAGGTTTTCTTGATGCCAATGCGATATGAGGGATGTTTTCATCAGTTTTTAGAGCAACGACCCTGTAATATTAAGTGAAAACGGTCTGCAACATGAATGGCTTCTGGCGCTCCTTGGCGAATACCACTTTCATAAGTTTTTGATCTATCTCGTGAGACGACTTTGACACCAGGGTGAGCTTTTAACCATTCTGCTAAGGTTTCAGCTTTTGCATCTTTTAGTAGAGCGATTGGTCGCCTGCGTTCTAGGTCAATTAGTGCTGTGCCGTAGGTTTTACATTTACGAAAACAGAAGTCGTCTACCCCAAGAGTCTGTGGCGTTACGACTGGTGGTAATGGGATTGAGCGTACTAATTGCAATAGCGTGTTGCGAGAAGTTGTTACCCCCAATTGCTGTGAAAGTCTTACCCCGGCTGCACCGCCCATAGCTCTCAAATGTTTGATGGGGTGAAGTTTGAAGTATCTCAATTATATCTTTCTAACTTCCGACTTCTGCCTTCTGCCCTCTGCCTTCTGCCTTAAAGCCCGTAACCTTTCATCATCAGCAAAAGTTGCCAAGAACCTTAATGTGGTTTCAAAATTGCCTTGTTTGCAGTTTGAAGCGTTTATGTTTGCAGTTCGCTACAGCTACCCAACGAGGAAGCTCCACAAATTACTGCACAAATCGCAATAGTCAAAATATCAATTAAATTGTGTCGCTTCGTGCGATCTAGAAAGTGGGTCTTCTATCATTGCAAAGTGGTCAGCAATTGTGATTTTGAGCTTAAGTTTCACGCAAAGTGGGGCAATATTGCTACTTTTACAATGACTTTACCATCAATGCACCATCGCTTATTCTTCATCCCACACGTGTCGGTCGAAGCCCTTGTCGCTAGACATTGCTGCCTTTATCCCTCTATTAGTATACGTGTACTATATTTAGATGCGTTTGCCCTGAGATCTAGAACGTTTTGCTACCGACAAGAGGACTTTTCAAACATGTTCTTAGACCTCTTCCATCAATCCTTATTAAAGGGGGCCTATTTAATATTTGTAGTGCTTTATAGCTGGCAAAAAACCTGATATCAACTCACTAAGCCCTGTTAAACATAAATATTTTGTCGTAGCGCACAGCTAGCTGTGTGCCCCTATTAACCTATTTATATCATTATTAATGGAAATGATATGAATTGGTGATTAAAGTTCAGAAATCAGCCTTTTGATATAAGCTATATTTCTTTTTATATGGTCGATGTAAGTAACTTGTACAAAGCTTATCTGTGGATTTACCATCTTACGCAAAAACTTAAAGATATCACCTAATTAAGCAAAATTTTATATAAAACATCCTGCTTAGGTATGAAATTTAGAAGTTTTTATCAAGTGTTGGACATCGTAAAAATGTTATTACTAAAAGTAAGAAAAGTGAGATTTAAAGAAGTAGGAAAAGTAGTAAAAGTAAGAAAAGTAGATTCTTTTGTATTAACTATTGACAAGCTATTAATTTAACTGTTATTTGTAAGTACATCAAAGGCACAAATGCCTACTCAATTTCTTTCTGGAGAAAATCATGGTTAACGATAAGAACTTGGCACAATCTAACAATCAAGAAGTTATTGTGGAGGAAATTAATGAAGAAGAATTAGAAGAAGTAGTGGGAGGAATAGGATTATTAGGCACAGTACTTAGAGGAGTGGCTACTCTTCTCGTAAGAGTGGGAGATGCTGGCGATGAGCTTTTAACAGGTCTTGGGACTTTTGCTCCCTAATCTGACGAAGTAAAGTATAAGAAATCTAATTTCTCAGATATGAGAAGTATTTGAGCAAACCAACATCATAAAATAACTCAAGGTAATTCTTGAGAATCAAATAAAAGCGGTAAACCAACTAGCATAAAGATACTAGCCTACAAGGGCTGTAGTTTTTATAAAAGTTTGTTTAACCAAGAGAATGCTACAAATTCGTATTCATGGTCGCTCAAGTAATTCGTAGTAAAATCCGAATTATACACTCCTCACTATCTGTTTACTACATCGGTCAGAAGTCGGAATACTCTTACTTCTGACCTTTATCAGTGCCATAAGCCTAAAGTTTGAATTGAAATTAAAAGATTTAAAATCTTAGAGATTTAGCGCCCTAATAAAGATGTATGATGCTGCCAATATCAGCAGTAATTTTTGAAGTAGCCAACGAACATTTTTATAGTTTTTATTGGTATTTCAATAAGATCAAACTACAAAATATTCAATCTGTTGGACGTAAAAGAATAAATTTGTTTATACAATATTCATTCTAAAACTTTAGATTTGAACTCTTTAGCTTTGTTTTAATATTTTAGAAAAAATTATAAAAATAGGAAGATTAAGTTAAGTTATAAAAGTGGATTTTTATATTATTTATTGACAAAACATTAAAAAAATTGTTACTAATAAATACATGTTTAACGCAAATTGTCTACATATTTCCGGAGTAAACTATGGCTAATATCAATGGAGTTAGTTTAAAATCTCACAGTCATCAAAAAGTTATTATCGAGGAGCTAAGAGATGGTGAATTAAAGGGAATAGTGGGTGGTGAAACAATATCTTATTCAGCTTCCAATGTAACGGGGGATGGAACCGAAATTATCATTGAACAATCCATTCAAGACAAGCAGACCGGAAATAATAGAAAAGTCACAACAAAGACAAGTAAAACTGTGAATGGAATAACACAAGCAACGACAACAATCTTGAATTATGTTAGTGGAGTTCTTCAAGTTCCCTAACTATCTGTAGCATTCCTAAATGAATTGTGAAATTTTTCGTTGAGGTAGCGAACAGAGTTGGGGGAATAAGGAACAGGAAAGAAGGGTTACAAATAAATGTACTTTGATTTTTCACAAATGATTTAGGACTGCTATATGGAGTAGAACAAGAAGATGTCGAAGTACCAGCTAGAGTGAAAATATTACCCCTGGAAAGGTTGCAGTTTTTCTAAAAATTGATCGATTGAAGGGAGTACTGTAAGTTCATTCTTCGTTGTTGGTCGCATGATGTCTGCTATAACTGCACATTTTACACTTCTGTTCTTTCTGAGTTCGACTTTATCCAAAATTAAGAAGTTAGTTATCTTGATACACCCAAAACACCACCTTTTTGGCAAAAACTTTTTCGCTATTGCTGACAATTGATGAAATAAAAAAGTAAGATTACCGTACTACAAAAGTTTCGTGTCAGCTTGAGCGATGTCAATAAATGGATAAAGTTGAGTTACCACTGCATTGTTCAATTAATTCTAACCAACTACTTATTCCAGTATTTCCCAACTAAGTAATGGAAAAATCTCAGCTTCAAAGCTAGATATCTCTAATATTCTCGGCTTGTTAAAACAAGTCGAGAATTTTGTTATTTACAAATAATAGATGGCTTTTATTTTAATGGTAAATAAGTAATATAATCCTGTAAGTTGGTTATAAAATCTGGAGTAATTACTTTTTAAAGATATAATTTTTAGTTTGATATTATCTCTATATTTACATAGCAGTATTATTTTATTTTTGATGGTTTTTGTATTTATAAATGTCGTGTAATCCTTTTAAAGCAAGGATAGCAGCGATTCATAATAAATATTTTTTCTAGCTTACTTAAGTAGAGTTTATAATTTTTAGTGCCAAAAATTTGCTTTTAAATAAATAGTTTTATAGACTCACTGTCTACTTTGCTATTACTAGTCTAATTATTTTTACAATGTTATACTAATTTTGTTTTTCCTACTTTTCTTACTTTTATTACCTTGATAATTTTGCTAAATCTATTATTTTTAATTTGAATTGCAATTTCGTTTAATATTTTTTAAAATCCAAACTTTAGCAATCCTTTTTATTAACTTTACATTTTCTTTATATATTTTCTAAACAAAAGTTGTATAGTTTAAATATGGTGAAATTCAAAGACAAAGCCAAGAACAAATATCTTGAGATGTATTAGTTTAGTACTATCGAAAGGTAAAGTTAACAAAAAAGCATTAGATACTCTTTTTTGAAGTATCTCAATTCTTTTGTTAGCCATAATTTTTGGTGAAGTCAAAGAAGAATTGCACTATCCAAATATCTTTTTTTAGAAGGAAATAATTTTATGTCAGTTGCAACACTTGAACAAGAAACCCTCGTAGTAATGACAGAGTTAGCTGATGAAGAAATCAGTGGAGTTGTAGGTGGTGGCTACAATTTCAGTGCCAAAAAAGTAGATGTTGATGTCGATAATGACAATGACGTTAAGATCGGAAGTGTCAAAGGCGGCAAGAACGACATCAATGTAACCAATCAAACAGCTACTGCTGTAGCAATTGGTGGTGGAAATGCTTATGCTTCAAACTACTCTGATAGCAGCAGAGATCGTGCGACCTTGATTAATTGGTAATAAGTTGTCTCTCTAGTACGCTCTGAATTGAGTTATCACCTCAACAAAAGTCACTTTAACCGTTTCGTTTGTTTGTATTGCCAAAAATTTCTCTATCATGATTTGTATTATCGCTACAAATCACGGCAGCACTAAGCTAATAGGTATGGAACTTACACATTATTTCGTTAAGACCCTCATAAACCAGTAGTCCTTTGCCAATTGCTACGAACAACTGACAAAGGACTAGAGACGACCCTTACGAATAAGTGTATTGACATCTTATAACATAGTGGCCTGACTATTTCTGGCATTAGAACTTACGACAACGACAATACTACGTGAATATTGGCGGGTGTAAGCTGGATAATGTGAAAGGTCAAAGGTAAGCGACCACTCATTATTATTCCTTACTTCTTACCTACCCGTCAATGTTTTCTTATAAAGATTACAGAATCGTTATATTAACGGAACTTACTGTAATTTTTGGTTAAGTGACTAAAAAAATTTCGCTAGACCAGAGTCATTTTGTAGACGGAAGGATTTGTTATGGTCAACATCGCTTTTGAACGAGAAGAGGTTGCAGTTATTACAGAGTTGGATGAAGAAAAAACGTTTGCTCTCGTTGGAGGAAATGGTTGGCAACCATTAAAGTGGCTACCAATAAAATGGGAACCACCAGCCCCACCAGCCCCACCAGCCCAATCAAATTCCCCATTAGGACAACTACCTTGCGATAGTATTGTCATAAACATAAAGATTGACAATAAAGTTCTGGTTGATATCTCAACGAAGGACAAATGATATAGTAGTCCCAAATGATACGTGAGAATTAATGCAGACTTGAAGACTTGTAAAATAATGATTTTTTCTCACGAATGATTCGGAATTGCTATGGAAGGCGACGCTCACGGTTAAGTGACTTTTTACGAGTTCTGTAAACTCTTTTTTCTACTAGTGGCGCGACAAAACTAGAATAATGCATTAGTTAAGTTGGATTGAGCCATGCTCAACCCAACAAATATATTAGCGTAGCGCACCACTCAAACACAAATGTGATAACCGCTGTGGAATTTGTTGCATACCTTACTGATGATTAGCAAATCTTACTTTTCTTACTTTTCCTACTTTTATTACTTTTAGACATCAGTTATATGTGTTTATTTTTAAAGACTTTTAAGCTTTAAATTTAGTATTGACTTCGGTTTTAAAAGTTAGTATTGTCATAAATATGGCAAATTTCACATTAACCAAATTCATCAGCTAGACTCAGTTTATAAGTAGACTGACTCTAAGTTATGTCAACTCTGTTCGATATAGGGTGTAAAAGATTGATTATTTAAGCTTAAAAGTATTTTTCTAAATTATTACCCTCTTTTATAAATGCTGTGAAAAATTTGATTTGTCCTAAAGTTCTGAGGAAAGCAGCCTTTCCTCAGAACTTTAATTTATGTCTATAAAAAATCAAAAAATTAAAAAGAATTAATTTATAAATTCCTCATTCTCTCATCAGATGATATGATTAGAATAATTTCTATTTGTGAATATTAATACTGTCAAATAAGCAAACAATTGTATTGCCTATTTTTCATTTAAACTGCAATTCCTAGCGATCGCAGCAACAGTATTGTATTCACTCAAAACTATTTTATGTTTTTATTCCCATAGAAATGGGGACGGTGTTTGGTGGTTAGGCAAAAAAGCGACCTGTTCCGCAAAGAAGCTTTAGAGCGTGCTTCTTCGCCCGAAGAACTAGATCAAATCATGCAGGTAGTCAGCCCGAAAAAGTGGCTACCTTTAGTTGCTGTTGGTTCCTTAGTGATGACGGGGCTGACTTGGAGTTTTTTAGGTCGAATTCCAATTACTGTGACGGGTACTGGCATAATAGTTTATCCCAGTACAGTTACCTCGTTTCAGTCACCGATCGCAGGTAAATTGCGAACAATCAACGTCCGAGTTGGCGACTATGTAAACAGAGGAGATGTGCTGGCAACCCTAGACCAAAGCGAAATGGTGAAACAGCTACAACTAGTACGCTCTAAATTACAACAACTACAAACAGAAGATCGCGCTGCTAACTTAGTGCAACTACAGCGGCAAAACGCAGACAAAGAAGCCATTAAACAGCAACGCCAATCTTTAGTGCAAAATCTCCAGGCAGTACAGAAGCTAACACCGATTTTAAGAGAAAAAGGGCTAGACTCGATTGCTCGGGATCGCGCCAACCAAACTCAAAGCTTACAAGCACTACGACAACTGTTGCCTATCTTCAAACAAAGATGGGACAACCGCAACAAACTATTGCAAGAGGGAGCAATTTCTGGCGATTCAGTCCTACAGTCACAGCAAGACTACTTAAATGCGGTAACACAAATCAATGAAGCCGAATCCCAACTCAAGCAACTGGATGTCAAAGAAGCAGATGCCCAACGCCAATACCTAGAGAACTTGAACGCAATTAAAGATTTGCAAGCGCAGTTAAAACAACTAGATAGCAAAGAAGCGGCTGCGGCACAACAAGACTTAGAAGCCGTAACTAACCGCAGAAAAGAAATTCAGGAAGCTCAGCGGAATATTGCTCAATTAGCACTGCAACTATCGAGTAACAGCTTAGTCAAAAGCAATTACTCCGGAAGAGTCTTAGAAATTTCCACCACGCCAGGGCAGGTTGTTTTACAGGGTACACCCATAGGAACGATCGCCGCACAACAGCGATCAGCTAGGCCTGTAAGTGTAGCATTTTTTCCCGTTGGCGATGGTAAGCAAATTCAACCGGGAATGAAATTACAAGTCACGCCTACTACAGTCCAACGCGAACGCTTTGGTGGCATCATTGGTGCTGTCACAGAAGTCTCAGCCTTTCCTGTGACTAAAGAAGGTGCATTAAGTGTAGTCGGCAATTCTGAATTTGTAGAAGCTATTATGTCACAAGGGCCACAGATGCTAATTACTGCACGACTGCAACCAGACAATTCGACCTTCAGCGAGTACAAATGGTCTTCTTCCCAAGGGCCACAGATGAAGGTCACCTCTGGAACTACCACCTCTGTACAAGTTACCGTGGAAGAACGCGCCCCGATTACCTTTGTTCTACCGATTCTGAGATCCTGGAGTGGTGTTTCTTGATACTAGGAATGAGGGGGATAAGAGAGCAGGGGGAGCAGGGGAGGCAGGGGAAGATGAGGGAGATAAAACTTCTGCCTCCTGCCTTCTGCCTCCTGCCTTCTGCCTCCTGCCTTCTGCCTTCTGCCTCCTGCCTTCTGCCTCCTGCCTCCTGCCTTCTGCCTCCTGCCTCCTGCCTTCTGCCTCCTGACAACTGACTTCTTGTTTTAAAAAATATTTTTATGTTCTGGCGAAATCTGCAAAATATGTTAGAGCGATGCCTGCGGTGGGCAAAGCCGACGCGTAAATACAAGCGATGTCGCACTCCCACTCTGCTGCAAATGGAGGTAGTAGAATGCGGCGCTGCTGCTTTGGGAATTATTCTGGGTTATTACAATCGCATTGTCCCACTGACAGAACTGAGGCAAGCCTGCGGCGTCTCGCGGGATGGAGTTAGTGCCTTAAATATCTTAAAGGCTGCCAGAAATTATCGACTTACGGCTAAAAGCTTTAAAACCAACTTAACCGGTTTATTACAGTTAAAATCTCCCTATATTGTATTTTGGAACTTTAACCATTTCTTAGTAGTGGAGGGATTCGATAAACAGCGAGTTTATCTTAATGACCCTGCTACTGGACGGCGCACCGTCTCCTTAGAAGAATTCAGCGGTGCTTACACTGGTGTAGTGCTAGTTCTAGAGCCTAATCCAGAGTTTCAACCCGGAGGACGCAAGCCCAGCACAATCTTAGCTTTGTGGTCGCGGCTGCGAGGTTCTCTTGGGGCATTACTTTACTGCGTGCTGGCAGGATTTTTGTTAGTCATTCCTGGACTGGCAATACCAGCATTTTCCCAGGTATTTGTAGACAACATATTAATTGAGCGCCGTTATGAGTGGTTGCGTCCGCTAATTTTAGGCATGATTTTCACAGCCGGACTCAGTGGATTTTTGACGCTGCTACAGTTGCAGTTTTTGCGTCAGATGAAAATTAAGTTGTCCGTGGGCATGAAGAGTCGGTATCTGTGGCACATTTTACGCCTACCCGTTAGTTTTTACGACCAGCGTTATGCTGGGGAAATCAGTAGCCGTATGCAACTCAACGAGAGCATCGCCGACATGCTTTCGGGTGAGTTAGCAACTACAGTAATTGCCGCAGCATCAATATTTTTATATGTAATAGTGATGTTGCAATATGATGTTGTACTAACTTTAATTGCGATCGCCTTTGTCATTATCAACCTTGCCGCCTTGCAGTGGGTGAGAGGGCGGCGCACAGATGCCAATATCAAACTCATCCAAGAACAAGGAAAAGTTCGCGGCGTAGAAATTTCTGGTCTTCAGAGTATGGAGACACTAAAAGCATCTGGCTTAGAGTCAGATTTCTTCTCGCGGTGGGGGGGTCACTATGCCAAAGCCATCAACACCCAGCAAGAATTAGAAGAAACAAACCAGACAATAGGTGTTTTACCATCTTTTTTGTCAGCGATCGCTTCCATGCTGCTTTTAGCTGTGGGCGGTTTGCGAGTCATGGATGGAGCCTTGAGCATCGGCATGTTAATAGCCTTTCTCGGCATGATGCAAAGATTTTTCGCTCCAGTAAATAATCTCATCAGCCTGGGAAGCGAACTCCAAGAAATGGAGGGTAATCTAAATCGCCTCGATGATGTCTTGCGTAACCCCATCGATGGGCAGTTGCGGGAAAGAGGCAGGGGGGCAGGGGGGCAGGGGGGCAGGGGGGGCAGAGGAGCAGGGGAAGAAAATAGTTTTTTATCTCTCTTGTCTCCCTCATCTTCCTCATCCCCCTCATCTCCCTACCCTCTGCCCAAACTCCAGGGTTATGTTGAGTTACGCAATGTAACATTTGGCTATAGTCAAATAGCCCCGCCGTTGATTGAAAATTTTAATCTTTCGCTCAAGCCAGGGCAGCGAGTTGCTTTGGTGGGTGGGAGTGGTTCTGGTAAGTCTACTGTTGCCAAACTTTTATGTGGGTTATACGAACCTTGGCAGGGGGAAATTTTATTCGACGGCAAACCTAGAGAGCAAATTTCTCGCCAGGTACTAGCCAATTCTATTTCTGTCGTCGAGCAAGAGATTTTGTTATTTGCTGGCAGCGTCAGAGACAACTTGACGCTTTGGGATACTACGATACCTGACACTCATCTCGTTCGGGCTTGTCAAGACGCAGCGCTTCACGATGTCATCCTTTCACTACCTGGAGGCTATCATGCTGACCTTTTAGAAGGTGCTACCAATTTAAGTGGCGGTCAGCGACAGCGGTTAGAAATTGCGCGTGCTCTGGTGAATAATCCCAGTATCCTAATAATGGATGAAGCCACCAGCGCTCTAGATGCCGAAACAGAAAAGAACGTCAATCGCAATCTGCGGTTGCGCGGTTGCACTTGCATCATCGTGGCGCATCGCCTCTCGACCATCCGAGATTGTGATGAAATTATTGTCCTCCATCGCGGCAAGATAGTCCAACGAGGAAGCCACGAACAATTGCGGCAAGTTGAGGGGCCGTATTTACAATTAATTCGCAGTGAGGAAGCAGGGGAGGAGGCAGAAGGCAGGAGGCAGCAGGCAGAAGTTTTATCTCCCTCATCTTCCCCTGCTTTCCCTGCTTTCCCTGCCTCCCCTGCTCTCTTATCCTTTTCAAACCTCAAAGGACAACACCATCGTTTTCAATGCAATGAATCGCTACTGCTAGACGATCCTGAGTCAATTTGGTTAGTGAAATCTGGTTACTTGGCGCTATTTGCGATCGCAGTTAATGATGGCATTCCCGAAGGCACCCGTCGCTATTTATTTAGCAGCATACCAGGACAGGCGATATTTGCGATCGCACCAAGTTTACAAGGTAAGCAGCAAGAGATTTTGGCAGTGTCGCTTGAGGAAACAGAAATTCTCAAAATATCGAGAACTGACTTTAACCAGTTGTTTGCTGAGGCTAATCAAGAAGTAGTAACTCTGATAGAACGCTGGATTTCTCAATTAGGTTCGGTACTTGCTGGTATTACTACACCAACAACACCAACATCGCTGCCAGAAATCGGGCATTTCTCCTTAGTCAAAGACCAAATCTTCCAGCCGCATCAAATAGCATGGGTGCGAATTCTACAAGGACGTGCTAGATGGATGGGGTTTGACGATCTGCCGTTAACTCCTGCCTGTGGAATGTTGCCTTTAGCTGCAAATATGTGGTTGCAAGCAAATAACGCTATAGAGTTGAAAACTGTTAACACCGCAGACATCGAAGATATCAATTCATTATTAGATGGTTTGTCCCAAATACAAAGCTACTTCCTTGAGTGCGTTAATATGCTGCAACAGCAGGAAATGGATGCAGAATTGCTAAGATTTCAAGCTAGGGAACGTCTTGAGAGCCAAGTGATGCAACAGACGTTAGCAGAATTAGCATCTGTATTGCCACAGCTAAAGTCAGACAGACTAAATAATATAGGATTTAGTAGTAATCTTGATGCAACCGATCCAGACCAAGCCTTACTAATGGCTGCTGGTGCTGTTGGACGAGCATTAGGAATTAAGATTCGTCCGCCAGCTACCTCAGAAGATTTATCGCGAGTACAAGATCCTGTGGAAGCGATCGCTAGAGCTTCGCGTATCCGCGTGCGACGAGTTCAGATGCGGGACAACTGGTGGCAAAAAGATTGCGGTG
This sequence comes from Nostoc sp. CCY 9925, assembly GCF_963920935.1. Taxonomy (NCBI): domain Bacteria; kingdom Bacillati; phylum Cyanobacteriota; class Cyanophyceae; order Nostocales; family Nostocaceae; genus Nostoc; species Nostoc sp. CCY 9925. Next base: position 56,594 of record NZ_CAWUDO010000036.1, read on the forward strand.
CAATGTTGGCATTTACACTTGCCGATAAATTGCCAGTAGCACTATTACCGGTGTCTGATACGCGTTACAAACTCTACGTTCCTGGGCAACAAACGCCTATCCCTGTCGATGCCCATATAGCAGCAGCCCTAGCTAAGACTGCCTACGCATTCTATCGACCTTTACCCGATAAAAAGCTGAAAACTTTTGATTTGCTTCAGTTTGCCCTCCAAGGACATTACAAAGAACTAATTTTAGTTTTTGTAATGGGAATTACCATCAGCCTGTTAGGAATGCTGACACCTCAAGCTACAGCTATCCTCATCGACAAAGCTATCCCAGATGCGAATCGAGGGTTGTTGAGCCAAATTGCTGTTGCTTTGGTGGCTGCTGCTTTTGGCGGAACGCTATTTCAACTCGCCCTTGGGTTTGCCACCATTAGACTGGAAACTTTTGCCGATTCCTCAACCCAAGCGGCAGTGTGGGATCGATTGTTAAACTTGAAGGCTTCCTTTTTTCGTCCTTTCTCAGTTGGGGACTTGGATTCTAGAGTTACAGCTATTAGTCAAATTCGCCATAAACTGGGTAACACAGTTTTAAAAACAATCTTTTCCAGTTTGTTCTCCTTGCTAAATCTGGGATTGTTATTTTACTACAATGTCTCCTTAGCTCTCATAGCTTGTGTAGTAGCACTGGTAAATATTGCCGTTACTATCATCTCTGGTGTTTTCATTGTCCGTAAAGTTCGCCCATTACTAGAACTACAAGGACAAATTTTTGGCGTTATGGTGCAGTTAATTAACGGAGTTGCCAAAATCCGAGTTGCCAAAGCTGAAGCCCGCGCCTTTGCCTACTGGGGTAAACAGTATACGCATCAACTGAAACTAATGCTGAGTACCCAAGGCATTGAAGATAGCCTGGCAGTAATCAATCAAGTATTACCTGCAATCACCACTGCTGCCCTGTTCTGGTTTGCTACTAGCTTAATTGTGCAGTCCCAAACTCCTGGAGGAGGTGGTTTATCCACTGGCACTTTCTTAGCATTCAATGTTGCTTTTGGTACTTTTATTAACGGAGCCACTAGCCTCAGCAGTGTAGTTGTGGAAGTTTTGCAAGTCTTACCCTTGTGGCAACGGGCCCAACCAATTTTGGAAGCTGAACCAGAAATTAGTTCTGCTCAGGCAGATCCGGGTAGGCTATCGGGCAAATTAGTTGTAGATCGGGTAACTTTCCGCTATCGTGACGATGGCCCCTTGACGCTGGATAATGTCAACATCAGTGCTGAACCAGGAGAATTTATTGCCATTGTCGGGCCTTCTGGCAGCGGGAAATCAAGTTTATTAAGGTTACTTTTGGGGTTTGAATTTCCCAAATCTGGCACAATTTACTACGACGGGCAAGACTTAGCTTCTTTGGATGTCCATGCTGTCCGCCGCCAATTAGGTGTGGTATTGCAAAATAGTCGCTTAATGTCAGCTTCAATTTTTGAAAATATTGCTAGTGGTGCCTTGGTGACAATGGATGAAGCTTGGGAAGCAGTGCAAATGGCGGGTTTGGCAGATGACATTGCCGCGATGCCGATGCAGATGCATACAATTGTCAGTGAGGGAGGTAGTAATCTCTCCGGCGGACAACGACAGCGGTTGTTGATTGCTAGGGCCTTGGTATTGAAACCCAGAATCTTACTATTTGATGAGGCTACTAGCGCTTTAGATAACAGAACTCAGGCAATTGTCAGTGAAAGCTTGCAAAAGTTAAAGGTAACTAGAGTTGTGATCGCTCATCGCCTCAGTACCATTCAAAACGCTGATCGCATTTACGTCCTCGCAGGTGGTAAAGTAATGCAGCAAGGCAGTTTCGCCGAACTAGCAAATCAACCAGGGCTATTTGCAAAACTCATGCTCCAACAGTTGCTTTAAGTAAGGATTCAGGTCTAATATTGAGGAAGTAAAGAAGGGCTAGACAGAGAGTTGCTAGAATCAGCAATTAGAGCCTGTGCAAAAAAATCAATGATAGACCTAGCTTGACGGCGACAAGTCTGCACCACAGTCAATAAATTGGCAGTGTGTTGAAACCGCTCCATCGAACGGGAACTACCACTCACCTTACGTTTTGTCACAGCCAAACGCAGCGATCGTTCGGCTTGATTATTATCAGGGGAACTTCAGGATTGTCCTTTGAATCATAATATGAGAAAAATTTTGGCGTTGCAGAATAGAAATATGAATTAGTGCGATCGCTATGGAATGTCCAAGGTGTGCATCAACCCACATTCGCAAAAATGGAAAACAAAGAGGTAAACAAAATTACATCTGTGTGAAATGTGGTCGTCAGTTTATTGATGATTATGAACCGAAAGGTTACTCACAACAAATCAAGCGCGAATGTTTAGAAATGTATGTCAACGGTTCTGGCTTTCGCGCAATAGAACGGGTAAAAAAAGTGCAGACGCTCGCGGACTCGCTAACGCTTCGCTATCATACAACTGTTATAAATTGGGTAAAAGAGCTTGGAAATACTTTGCCTGATACACCAGAAAAGGATGAAATACCAGAAATCACCCAAATTGATGAGTTGGAGACGTTTATTGGTAAAAAAAACAAAATTTGGTTGTGGACAGCAGTAAATAAGCATATTCCCGGAGTTATAGCTTGGGTTTTAGGAGATCGCAGTTCCAACACTTTTAAGCTTTTGTGGCAGGCTATAAGATGTTGGCACTCTTATTTTTATGTCACAGATGGCTACCCCGTTTATCCTTGTTTTATTAGTGACGAAGACCATATTGTTAGTAAAACATATATGACACGAGTTGAAGGAGAAAACAGTAGTTTTAGACATTACTTGGCTCGGCTACATCGGAAAACTTTTTGTTATTCTAAGTCAGAAGAAATGCTGAGACACTCTATTCGACTGGTCATACATTATCTCAAGTATGGTTCAGTGCCACTCACGATGTGAGGTACAAGTCTTATTCCAACGATCGCCTGATTCATATTTTGATTCAGCAACGCCAAAAAATGTATCTCAGAATACGTTTTTTTGGACAACAGTCGGTTTTATAGGTATCGCTCTGTGCGCGATCGCAAAACTTTTCGGTCTACTGACAGTGGGAGCAAGAGGCTCAAAAGCAAGGGCAATATCGTTGTACGACTAGTTTTCAAGACTCTACTATAAACGAAACCTGATAAACGCAACGACGCGCACCTGCCACAATGTGTTCGGTTCGTTCGATGACAACATTCTGACCCAAGACGATTTGGAAAACTTCTAGCTCCTTACTACAAAGTCCTGTACACACTGTAGCCGCAGCACAAATAGGACAGTGGTTTTCAATTAATAAAAAAGAACCATTCGCAAGAGGTACAACCTCAGCCATATACCCTTCGTCAGTACGCATTACAGCTAAGGCTTCCAGCCGCTGTTGAAGGGGGCCATCTTTAGGTACGTACTCTTGGTACGCGGCAATTCCCTGGCGGCTTCTTATGTCCAGTAGCCGCTCAAGTCCCTCTTCACCAAATGCCTCTTTCATAGAGTTAATTAGGCTCAAAGTCAACTCCGCATAGCCATCAGGAAACAAGCGGTCAGCGGCAGAGGTTAGCTGCCACAGTTTTGCAGGACGACCCATTGCACGCGGTTCTTCTTGGTAAGTAACTAGATGCTCTTTCTGTAGTGCATACAGATGCTGACGTACTGCCATAGCCGAGACCGCCAAATGGGAGGCAAGAGCGTTGGCATCCATCGGTCCTTCTTGCTTGAGCAGTTTGATAATAGCGCGTTGACTGCGAACAGTTTGACTTGGTGGCTTAGTGGTCATAATTACAATCTAAAGAAATATCTTTACAAAGTCAACTCTATTCGCTAAACTCTACTTTATAAAGATAAAGCTTTAGAAAGTGAGGTGAGTGAAGTCAGAACTCTTAGTAATCTTTCTGCCCTGATTTGTGAGTAACAGGGTAAGAGATTTAAATTGAATGGCTGTTTTGTTACTCAATAGAGACGATTTAAGAGCATAGCTTTACTTGTAACGATTTTCATAATTTTGTAATTGAAAGAGGACAAATCTGATGGTGTACGAACTTCCCCTTTTACCTTTTGACTACGATGCTCTAGAACCTTATATGTCAAAGAGTACGCTTCAGTTTCATCATGGCAAGCACCATGCTAGTTATGTTATTAACCTTAACAATTTCATCCAGGGTACAGAACTAGCTAGCAAGCCACTAGAAGATTTAATTAGAGTAACTTATAACGATCTGGCTAAAGTTGGCATATTTAACAATGCAGCGCAAGTATGGAACCATACATTTTTCTGGAACTGCATGAAGCCGAGTGGAGGAGGTAAGCCAACTGGCAACCTTAATCAAAAAATTAATGCAACTTTTGGTAGCTTTGAGCAGTTTAAACAAGAATTCCAAAATGCTGGTGCTACTCAGTTTGGTAGTGGTTATGCTTGGCTAGTCTTAGACAATAGCGAACTAAAGATAGTAAAGACTGCAAATGCAGCTAATCCCTTAGTAGACAATCAAATTCCCTTATTAACTTGTGATGTGTGGGAACACGCCTATTATCTAGATTACCAGAATCGACGACCAGACTTTATTCACACCTTTCTTGACAAATTAGTAAACTGGGATTTTGTTGCACAGCAATTATCAAAGGTTTCATCTGTTACTGAGTAAACATTACATGAACTGAGTTCCATGTTCAGAATGTGTTTGAGGTCAACTACCTCAAGTCAATTACAGTTTGATGTTTCTTCTAAAGATAGTAGGTAGCTAGAAAGCTTTTCAAATATCTAGCTCTAATACAAATACTAAATGTTCATTAATCGCTGATTTAAAACAGGGTTTTGTATTAGTTGCAGATACATTATTCGCAACTAAGAGGTTGTGCTAATGCACCATCTAATTTTTGCTGCATTAATTTTGCCTCTTACTGTTGGCATTGTATTTAGTGAGAGCGCTCAGATAGCCGTATTTATTACCCAGTTTAATACAATCCAGTAATTCAAACAGCTAACTAGCACCTGGCAATCTCGTTTTTTCAGCGCATCAGCGTTACTTCATCCCAGGAGATCGGATTTTGTGTCTTCAGCAACTTACAAATTAAACTACTGCTCCACAACTGGTAGGATGTTGCTTCAAGCTGCTTCAATAACTGGTAGTACGAGCCTTTTGTGTTTTCTTGTCCAAAGCACTGTAGCTGAAACATCAATTGCGGCTAGTGGTGCTAAAAAGTTAGGTGTCGTCAAAACTATTGAAAGATCGCATCCTCCTAACCTACTAGCTCAAGCAACAGAGAATCGAGTTACTTCCGTATCGCAATTATCCGATGTTCAACCTTCACATTGGGCATATCAAGCTTTGCAATCATTGGTTGAACGCTACGGTGTAGTAGCAGGCTACTTGGATAGTAATTATAAAGGCGATGTCTTACGACAAGCCGCTAGCCTGCGGCAACGCCAAAGGCGAACGCGTCAACGCGCTATGACTCGTTATGAGTTTGCGGCGGGTCTAAATGCGGCACTTGAGCAAGTTAATGAGTTAATTGCTGCGGGAGTCGCAGATAGAGTTTCGCGTGAAGATTTGGTTGTATTGCAACGATTGCAGGCCGAGTTTGCCGAGGAACTAGCTGTTTTACAAGGTCGGATCGATACGCTAGAAGCCCGTAACGCCGAACTAGAAGCCAATCAATTTTCGACTACTACCAAGCTTACAGGACAAGCACTGTTTGCGGTGAATGCAGGTGGCTTTAGTGGCGATCGCATTATCAGCCCTACAGGTGCGAAAATTGCTAATGATAACCCCAATGCAACAGTACTTTACCGTGCCTCCCTTGACTTTAACACCAGTTTCTTCGGCAATGACTTACTAAAAATTCGCATAGATACAGGCAGCAACGGAATTAACGATAATGCTGCTGGAGTGCTAGAACCTAGTTTTGGTAGCGTCCTAGACTACTCAGCTAAACCGCCTACTAATGGTGAATTTGCTCTTAGTCGGTTGTACTACAGTTTTCAACCTGTTCGCAATCTCTCCATAGCTGTAGGACCTGATATAAAAACCACAGACTTTGTGGATCTCAACAGCTATGCTAATTTGAGCTTTCGAGACTTTAGCACTTCAGCTTTAGTCAATAACTTTATTCTTTTACCCGTCAACGGCCCTAGTGCGGGTGCAGTAATTAACTGGAATCCTGGCGGGGGAGCATTCAAGGTGCGGGCTTTGTATGCAGCCTCCGATCCAGCTAATCCAGGACTTCGCTCTAATGGTGTGGGTTTATCATTCTTCACTGGTACGCTTTACCCTAAAGTCGGTGGTGCGGGTGGCTTATTCGGCGACACCTACCAAAATACCGTTGAACTAGAATACTCTCCTTCTCAAGCCTTTGCTCTGCGCCTGCAATATAGTGGTGGACAAATATTTGATAACCGTTTTGACGTAGTTGGCGCAAATGCTGAATTAGCAATCTCACAACAAATTGCAGTTTTTGGCAGGTACGGCTACGGCAGTTATGCTGACACAGCTTTTGGCGATCTTAACCCCAGCTATTGGATGGCAGGAGTGGGCTGGCGCAATTTATTTGTAGAGGGCGCTTTTGCAGGACTTGCCGCAGGACAACCATTTATTGCTAGTGAAATCGGCAATGCAACCCAGACTAATTTTGAAGCTTTTTACAACTTTCCAGTTAACGAGAATATCAGGGTTACTCCAGTAGTGCAAGTAGTAACTAATCCTAGCAATCAAGGCAGTAACGGCACGATTGTCACGGGTACATTGCGAACGGTCTTTTCTTTTTAATATCTCATCTTCAAGAGGAATCAACTCATGACTCATATTCTCCACATCGACTCTAGCTCCCGCACCGAGCGTTCTATTTCTCGCCAACTTACAAAAGAATTTATTCACGTCTGGAAGCAAATTCATCCTCATGACACTATTACTTACCGCGATTTGAGGCATTCTCCAGTGCCATTTATTGATGAATCATGGATTGCAGCAGCGTTTAGCCCTCCTGAACAAGCTACTCCAGAACTAACAGCAGCACTGAGTATTTCTGATGAATTAATCGACGAACTGCTAGCGGCGGATCTCTACGTCTTTGGCATTCCTATGTATAACTACAGCATTCCCGCTAACTTTAAGGCATATATCGACCAGATTGTGCGAGTGAGACGCACATTTATGGTAGTTGCAGATGGCTATGAGGGTTTGGTGAAAGATAAGAAGATGCTGGTAATTACAACACGTGGCGGTAGTTATGCAGCTAGTTCGCTCGATTTTCAAGCCCCCTTTTTACAAGCAGTTTTTGAGTTAATTGGTATTACAGATATAACTTTTATTCACGCTGAAAATCTATCAATGGGTGCGGAAGCTCGCCAAGAGTCCTTAGCCACAGCGCGTCAAGCTATTCAGCAATTTATAGAGACTTGGCAGATGACAACTACTTTGTCGACTTGGTAAAAATTGGCTTTGCAAGTGGGTGAGCTGAAATCGTCAAAATTCTCTTGTTGATTTACTAATTTAATTAAGTAAATAACTATGAAACGACCTGCATTAATTGTCGCAACAGCAATTTTTCTGATTACTCATGCTGGGAACTTACAAGTCCCTTTGTACAACACCTACGCACAAATTGCCGGGTTTGGTAGTGGCATATCAGCAGTTGCTTTTTCTACTTATGTCGCCGGACTGTTACCGACTTTGATTTTGCTTGGTGGCATTTCCGATCGCATAGGACGTAAAACTACAATTCTCGCTAGTTTATTATCAGCCTCGTTAGCAACATTGTTAATGATTGTCTACCCAACCATTTACACATTGTTTGTCACTCGTATTTTTCAAGGAATTGCCGTTGGTTTGATTACGGGAACTGGCACGGCGTATCTATCTGTTTTGATGCCGCGTTCTTCGGCGATAGTTGCCACCTATGTTAGTTTGACTACATCTTTAGGGTTTTCTAGCGGTGCTTTGTTTACAAATGCCGCTTTGTTCTATAACAATTCTCTAGTTCCTTTGAGTTATTGGGTTATCTTTATCCTAACTTTGGGATGTATTGGTTTTGCGATCGCATTTTTGCCAGAACAGCCTGTTTCCAAAAGTCAGCTAATTCGCTTGCCTATTTTTCCTGATGGCACTATTCCCGCCGGACTAGCTATTGCTTTGGCGTGGTCTTTAGCGGGAATTGTGAGCATAATTTTACCAGCACAGCTAGTACAGTATAATTTGCCGAACTGGTCGGGTCCGATATTATTTATTTTCGTGATTGCAGGTGTTTTATTTCAACCACTCGCTCGTAAACTTAAAGGAACGCGATCGCTGCAATTAGGCTGTATTCTGCTGGTTCTCGGCTACATTGTTTTCACCTTTGGGGCTTGGCTAGGTATTTTGGGTCTAGTATTAACAGGTGTAGCTCTAGCTGGTACGGCTTGTTATGGATTTACTTATTTAGGTGGGTTAGCTGAAGTTGTGAGGTTAAGCGATTCACAATCGGCTAGGGCAGTTTCTGGATATTTCGTCTGTGCTTATTTAGGATATGGCTTACCCGTTATTTTCATTGGCTTTTTTGCCGACCGAATAGGTATTTTGAACGCTCTTTTAGGTTTTGGAGCAATACTTTTTGTCAGTAATATTTTGCTCGCAGGTATGTATCAAAGAGCTAACAAGAAAAGTGCTTGATCGAGATATAGCAGTCCTAAATCATTTATGAGAAAACACCATACTCATGAAGTTTGGGAAAGTCAAAAATGCCAAGAGTGTTTTACCACTAACGCTTTTCGTTAACTTAGTGCCATTCGTATCTGACACTCCTCTAGAAATAGAGTTTCTAACACCTCTAAAAAAATGTCCAAAAGGTCAATACATTAGCTTTCACTTGGCAGCTAAAATTTCTGTTAAATGCATACTTAACTGCTATGAACATTTACCAGAAAAATCCTAGTGTAGTAAAATTCACTAGAGAAGACGACTCTCTAGATTAGCTAAGTAAGCCTTGGGGTCTCGGCGAAATCGATACTGTTCAATTCTGGCTTTGTGGTGTTTTTGCAATTGAGAGCGTAATTCGAGCCAAGTAACGATATCAACTTGTGCTAAATCAGATGCGGTAAAAGAATGAAGTTTAGTAGCGATGGCACAGGCTCTTTTTGACAGAGCCACGAATAACGAGGGATGAGGGGGCAACCTTACGACCAGTACAACGACGCTGATGATGACGTAGCATACCAAAAGCATGTTCTAAGTCATTATTAGTTCTGGGAAAATCTTCAATTTCATAACAATGAAAAAGTCCAGACCAGTAGCTGTGGGTAGTTTTTATGAAGTTATCGATTGCAGTGTTCAGGGTCCCCACTTTCTGCTTTTTTTGGAACATTTCTGTCAACAGTTGCTGATAACTTTGTTTGACCCCAGCAGCATCAAGACCTATTTTATTATTGAGAATATTACTAGCTTTATCAACCCACTGATATGCAACCCTAACAGGTGAAAATAAAGATGCAGTCGCAAATAATCCCTTAGTTAGAAGGTGCTTTAGGTTGACTAAAGGTGGTGGTAAAGCACTTTTTTTTCCCATCCGTTCTAAGCTTTGTTCTATCAAAGTCAAATTTTCTTGTAACTTTAATCCAGATGCCTCTAACGGTGGATGACCATCATTAGTTATAGAACTACGTACTGCCGAGCAATAATCTTCAATAATAGTTGCCAAATCCTTATCTTCATTGTTAACACTACGTTCAATGTCTCGTAATCCTCTAACTTTTTTCTTTAATTCCTTTTTTGCATGTCTATCCGCCTCATATATGGGTTTAATTGCTTCTTTCAGGTAATGGTAATGACATAAACCATGAGCAATACTAGGTAATGCTAACCCAACAGCTTTGCGAATTGATTGTTGCCCATCACTAACAACTCCATCAATTGGTACATCCAGGATATTAATTACTTCTAATAATAACGCCGCTAAATCTTCATTCTTTGATGATAATAAGGTTTTAGCAAGTAAAATTTCTCCAGATAAGCAATCTCGAATTACCCATAATACCTCATGCCCAATTTCTGGCTGCAACAATGACTCGCTAATATTACCCGTCCTTGATTAGCCAATATTGCTTTTAACCTTTTATGGTCTTTTAGCCATAAAGAAAGTAACTCGTCATATCTGTCAATTAGGTGCGTGACTGTTCGTTGACTTATACATATACCCTTTAATTCCAGGTGAGTGTGTATTTGGGGAACACTTCTATGTTCCTGGTAGCGTAATGCTCCTATATAAGCAATCACATCCAAACCAAATTCGTTTTGTGGTAGAGCTAAGGAACCTTCTTGCTCTGGTCGATATGCTTTTTTGTACCGCAGACATGACTTATTTTGACATCAACGAATTTTTAGCTGTAGTTTTGGCGTTGCTGAATCAAAATATGAATCAGGCGATCGTTGGAATAAGACTTGTACCTCACATCGTGAGTGGCACTGAACCATACTTGAGATAATGTATGACCAGTCGAATAGAGTGTCTCAGCATTTCTTCTGACTTAGAATAACAAAAAGTTTTCCGATGTAGCCGAGCCAAGTAATGTCTAAAACTACTGTTTTCTCCTTCAACTCGTGTCATATATGTTTTACTAACAATATGGTCTTCGTCACTAATAAAACAAGGATAAACGGGGTAGCCATCTGTGACATAAAAATAAGAGTGCCAACAGCTTATAGCCTGCCACAAAAGCTTAAAAGTGTTGGAACTGCGATCTCCTAAAACCCAAGCTATAACTCCGGGAATATGCTTATTTACTGCTGTCCACAACCAAATTTTGTTTTTTTTACCAATAAACGTCTCCAACTCATCAATTTGGGTGATTTCTGGTATTTCATCCTTTTCTGGTGTATCAGGCAAAGTATTTCCAAGCTCTTTTACCCAATTTATAACAGTCGTATGATAGCGAAGCGTTAGCGAGTCCGCGAGCGTCTGCACTTTTTTTACCCGTTCTATTGCGCGAAAGCCAGAACCGTTGACATACATTTCTAAACATTCGCGCTTGATTTGTTGTGAGTAACCTTTCGGTTCATAATCATCAATAAACTGACGACCACATTTCACACAGATGTAATTTTGTTTACCTCTTTGTTTTCCATTTTTGCGAATGTGGGTTGATGCACACCTTGGACATTCCATAGCGATCGCACTAATTCATATTTCTATTCTGCAACGCCAGAATTTGAGGGGGTGAGAGGTGGAAGACATAGGCAACCACCTCTCACCCCCTCATAATGATTATCATTATTTTTTAGATGTAAACTTATGATTTTTGCTGAGTAATTTATTTCTTGGAAGTCCCCAGTGTCCGGAATTAAAACCTGGAATGCTTATTTTTGCGTTGCCCTACATTCACCATACTTTACAAGCGATCGCATTCAATTCTTTCAAACAAGCTTCTATCATAGGTTCTGTTCTGCGGCAACTTTATCCTTTAATTCCAGACATCTTTTCCTTTAAGTGACACTTGACCCTGTTTATCAACCGTCGAATTCACGTTAAGTTTTAATTAAAATCGTAGCTCCCCACATATTTGTTCCTGTTCCTAATAGAAGAACCAAATCTTGCGAGTTTAAAAAATTATTATTGAGGAAATCACATAAATTTATTAAATTATCAGATGCTAATGCATGAGCAAATCTTGCTATGTTTTCAGTGTATACTTGCTCAAATTCAAAGCCTCCTAAGTCACTAATAGTTTTAGATAATAGTAAATTATAGTTGTTAGTAATTAATTGCTGAAAATCTTTTGGTTGTTTTTCAGTAAATTTCATTGATTTCCACAAAGTTTGCTTGATCCCCTCTGCAACAGCATACATATACTCCTCACTTTTCTCTTCTATATCTAGTTCACTCATCGCAGCATTAGTGTGTTGAGTTATATTCATTATCTCAAAATCTCCTTTTTCCGCACTAACAATGCAACTTGCTGCTGCGTCACTTGCTATAGAAATATTTGGTGGAATTATTCTTGTTCCACCTTCCTGAATTTGATCTGTAGTAACGACTAAAATATTTCTACATTCCCCAGTTTGGATCAAGCTAGCCGCAGTACGTATAGCAGTGTGTATATTTCCACATTCAGAAAGAAAAACACCAATTGGGTATGCATTCTCCAAGCCTAGTTCATAACTTAAACGACTGACTTCCTTACCATCATAGAATCTAGAATCCCAAAAACTGCTAGTGGCATAGACTAATGCATCAATTTCTTTTCTATTTATCCTTCCTTTTTCTAAAGTATACTGTGCCGTTTTTTTAGCCATAATTGGTGGAGTTAATTGACTTTTAGTATATTTTTTTAGTCCAAATTTTAATAGGGTTTCTAAAATCTCTTTATCTTTTTTTATTTCATCTAAATCTCCAATATCATAAACATTACCTAACTCATATGCTGATGCTATTAGATAAACTTTTTTATTACTTAACATATACTTATTCACTCTGATTTTAACTTTTTAATTATCGGAAACATTAAAAATAACCAGATGCTTGTTGTAATAGCAAGCATTCAGAGTTATAAAGTTAGAAAGGTTGGCTAGTTAGGGCAAAACTTAACCATGTCCAACCCATTACTAGGGATGATGAAAACTTTTAGCAGGTGTTCATTCGCACAAATTTTGAAGTCTTAATTCTTTGTTGGAAAAATCAATCCCGATACCCCTAATTGGCACTTTATAGGAGTCTCGGTATTTTCAGAAGTCAGTATCTTTTGATTTAAATACAGATTTAACTTGGGTTAATTTTTGCTTGATAGATTGCAGAAGTTTCTCCGGAGTGGGGCAATCAAAAAGCGCATCCGGGCCTAGTTCTACACCAAATATCTCTCCAATGCGAGAAGTCACCATAATGGCTTGCAATGAATCTCCATTGAGATCGAAAAAGTCATCACTGATTTTGATTTGTTGAATACGTAAGACCTCCCGAAAAATGTTTACTAGCACTGTCATGTCTTCTGCCAATGGAGAAGTTAATCCTTGACGATGATCGCCAAAAGAATTATTGATTGTAGTAGAGTGCAGTTGAGATTTTCCTGTTGAGTAGTTTCCATTATCTAAGGAATGAGAAGTTATAAACTCTCGTAATAACGGCAAGGCATTTTCCTTGAAGCGTAATACCCTCATAGTTTTGTTTTCAGCCTGGACACTGGCAAAATCTTGAGTAGAAACCAATACTTGGGATGACGATTGTTTCAGTATCCGACGGAAGGCTTTGGCTCCCTCTAGGGAAGTCATCCCCTGCTGTAATTCCGGATGTAGATCGGGGGATGCAACTGGACTAATAGCTTTATTGGTGGAGCGTTCAGGACTGCTCTTGAGCATAAAGCCTTCTATCAAGGCACATTCGTAACCAGCTTCATCTAGTAAAAGAATATCGAAAGAAATGGTTTCTTTACCTGAGCGGCCGTCATCGAGATAGCGTGCATAAGCTACTATCTTTGATGGTAGTGACCCGTAAAGCCGCAACTTTTGATAACTAAAGGGAAAGTAGAAATCTTTGGCAGCGATCGCAAAACTGGTGGCGACATCAAGCAAGGCGGGGTGCAACTTATAATGGTATAAATCATCGCTATAATCTTCTAGTAAAGTCAACTCAGCCATAGCCTGATTTTGACCGAAATATCTATCTGCGATCGCCTGATACCAACGTGGCCCAACACTAACAGGGCCGTAATGCTTCATGTTATCTCTGGCACTTGTCAGCCCTGTATCAGCTGCTCTTTTCTCCTGACAAGCACGCCTTAAGGCTTGAATATCGTAGAGTTTTGGTTGATACTCTTTGAGTAGGGCAATTTCGCCTCGTGCATTTTCATACCAGTAGGACGCATCATCTTGGCTAAGAATAGTAAAGTTGCAGTAATCTCCTCTGTCTTCTAGAACAACACGCACTTCACGCTCTTGGGATTCATCCACCTCTAACGTATTTAGGAACAAGACATCGCGCAGTTCTATCGCCTGACTTGGGTGCCAATGTTGATAAGCTGCCCTAGCCAATTCTAGGAAGGCTGTACCTGGGACTAGCGGACGCTCGTCAAGCCGATGCTCGTTCACAATCCAATGTCGTTGTACTGACAAGCGGGTGTGATAAACTCTTCTACCTGGAATAGTTTCTACACAATGATCAAATAGAGGATGAGACACCCAATGTAGTTGCGGTGCAGCAGAAGACTTGTCCATAAGCAGACGCATTGCCGCGCCAGCATCACTCCAATTGCCCCAATTGATAGAACAGACAAAAGACTCGGACTCAGCATTCATCTTGTGAGCAAAAGCATCTTGGAAAGCATTGGCAGCACAATAATCTGCCTGGGCGTGGAGTCCAAGAGTGGAAGCTAGAGAAGAACTAATAGCAAAAAAGCGCCTCTGGGGATTGTCAGTTAATTCAAACAGTAATTGCGTACCTTGGATCTTTGGACGCAGCACCTCCATCGCTTTCTGAGAAGTTTCTAACTGCATTAATCCGTCATCGAGTACCATAGCGGATTGGATGACACCATTAATTGCACCAAAACGTTGCTCAACATCGCCAATTGTTGCCGATAGTGCATGGCGATCGCAAATATCACAGTGATAAATTTCCACCTCTCCACCCCGGAGTTCAATTTCCTGAATCCGGCGAATTCGATGTTGTGTTAACTCTTGTGGATTGGCTTCACTATGCCAACTAGGTGAGACTGCAACTCGCTCACTGCTGGCTTGAGCAATAATTAAAGCTGTATCTGTAGTACTTTGCATCTCAGCATTAGCCGGTAAGCTCTCAATCGTTGTGAAACCCTGTTCTTTCAACAGCTTTTCCCATTTGTGCTGACTTAAAAGGGGCGACCGGTTGCGTAAATGAGTGTCCTCAAACTGCCACCAGCCCTTAGATAATCCCCAGATCATATCAATCCAAGGGGGCATCTTCGTGGCTTCAATCAGTGCCAGAATTCCGTTAGGAGCTAAAAGCGATCGCAGGTTAAATATTGTGTTTTCAATATTTGGTGTTGCGTGAACAACGTTGAGTGCCAAAATAACATCAAAGCTGCCAGGAGCATAACCTTGAGTTATCGGATCTCTGGAAATATCGAATACCCTTGTTTGGATAAAGTCAAAACCATTGTCTGCAATCCGATGCTGAAGCTGTTCCATAAAGCTGGGGCTAATATCAGTTACCCAATACTCAACCTTTTGAGAAGTTAGTTGCGATAGTTCCTCAGCAACAACTTGTGTTAATAACCCGCTACCAGCACCGACTTCCAAAATCCGTAGAGGGCGTTTCTCCTGCTGCTGTGCCAAGATCCGCACTAATTCGGCTAATACCCGGCGATAGATCGGCTCCTGAGTATACTCTAAAGTGTTTTTTGTAGCTTGTTCCAGAAAATCGGAGCGACCGTCTGGGTACAACACACTAATTGCCGGAATTTTACCTGAAAGCGCCTCATGGTAATTTGTAGCAGCGCGTTCTAAAACATCAATTATTCCAGTGAATGCCGGGTAGTTAGCACGTAATGAAGCATTCAAACGAGAAGAATCTTGTAGTTGGTTAAAATTTGGGCCAAAATGAAGTCGCCCATTTTGTTTGATTAGTACTTCTTGCTCTTGCAGTAAGTCGATCATAAAATCGACGAATCGCACCATTGAGGGCAATACCTCAAGACATTCTAAAAGTTTCTCGGTATCTATACCTGTTACCGTCTTTGATTTTCTCAGCGCTCCCTTGAGGTAATCAAGGGCATAGCAACAACACAATTCTCGTAGCCCTGATTCTAAACCGGAGTAATCAGCCAGAGATGCGATCGCCAGTTTTTCTGACCACACTGACTCAGCATCATATAAATTTTCTAGATAAGTGCGAAAATCACATATATGCGATTGAGTCAAGAGGTTATGCCAAGATTCTCGTGGTGGAAATGGCGATCGCGTAATCAGTGCAATTTTCGCTGCGTATTCTTCAGCCAAAAAAGTTGCTAAAGATAAACCCACGCCACCAAGTCCGCCAGCGATTACATAAACTCCATGATTTTGCAAAGGAATATTTTCGTTGCCATCATCCGGGGTTAACTGCTTGTGTTCGTACTCAAGAATCAGACGGCTTTCGCCGCGATAAGCAACTATTGGTTCCTCATTGAGTGCAGTAGACTCACAGAACAAACTATCTAACAATCGTGCTGTTTCTGTTTCGTTCTTCGGTAATTCGATATCGAGACTGCGACAAGTAATATTGGCATACTCAAGTGGAATAACGCGACAAGGCCCAAGTAGAGTAGCTTTGGCAGGACTAATGCGATCGCTTGGCTCAATTACGTGGAGGTTGGTGGAGACGATTGTTAAGTGTGTGGTGAAAGAGCGATCGCACTTACCTAACGCTTGTGCTAAAAACAATAGCATCTCGAAGCCAGTTTCGGGGGCTAGCTCATCACTTAGCGATGTCACAAACCAGAAGTTTAAGATATAGCTGGGCATTTGATGACGTTGAGCCAAATCATCCAATAGCAGTCCGTAATGTTCTGCTGTAGTGGAATTTATGGTGTATTCACGCTCCGATAAAACTTGAAAACTGGTACTGTGGCTCACAGTAAATACGTTAATTCCCAAACTTTGCAAATACTGGGCAAAATTTTGACCAACACCGCACTCATCCAAAAATAAAAGCCAGCTATTTTGAGAACCAGTTAAATTCAAAGAACTAAATGGTAAAAGTGGCAGTGTCGGCCGCCACTGCGGTACATAAAACCATTCCGCCAAATTCTTTTTCTTTTTTAATGGTGTCGGTGGTAGTTGCTTAAAAATCGGTGCTGGTTGCGTAGCAACTCTCACAGTTTGGCCTGGTTCATACCAATAACGCCGACGCTGAAAAGGATAGGTTGGTAACTCCACCCGTCTGGGAGTTGTTCCCACATGAAGCTGCTGCCAATTAATTTGACCCCCAGCCAGCCAGATGTGCAGTAGGGACTGAAAAATAGGTTTTTGCTGGTTCGGCGCAGATTCAATAGTGCTATAGACGTTAATGATTGTCTCGCTGTTCTCCTTTGCTGTTTGGGAATCGAGTATTGTCCCAGGTGCTAATTCCAGTAAAAGGTATTGAGAATCAAGAGGTAATTTAGAGACAGAAGCTTGTTGTTTGAGTTGGTCTACCCAATATTCTGGGCTGATTAATTCTGTTTTATCTATCCAATCACCCACAACAGGATCAAATACAGATATCTGGGGCGACTGCAAATCCATAGTTTGCAGTAATGTAGTTAGTTTTTCTGAGGAAGATGTATCATGTTTAGCAATTAACATGAGGGCATCTTCAATAGCCATCACCCCAGCAATAGAGGCGCAAATATATTTCCCCAGACCAAAACCAACTACCCCCCCAGGCTCAATCCCTAAAGATTGCAACAGTTGAGCCAGAGCGTATGCAACAGCCAAAAAGATCGGTTGAGTATTGGCTAAGTGTAAAGACAGTTCTGACTCAAGTGAAGAGAATATTTGATACAGATCATCTTGGTAATAGGGTTTGAGGACTTGAAAACAGCGATCGAGTGCTTGTGTAAAAATAGGTTCATCTGCATATAATTTGCGGATAACTGCTAAATTTATAGTCCCTAAACCGTGGAATATAAAAATCGGTTGGCGAACATTCTCCTTAGGCAGCAAATTTACCTGAGTAACGCCAACACCGCGCAAACCTTCAATAGCTTCGGCATGGGTTTTACAGATAATTGCCCGTCGGCATGAGTGTTGAGCGCGACCTACCTGTAATGTATAAGCTACATCATTGAGACAGATATCTGGGTGAGAAGTTAAATAATCAGCTAAATTATGTGTCAGTTGTTCTAATGCTTCGGGAGTTTTAGCCGAGAGCGGTAGCACCTGAAAAGTATCAGCCTGAGATTTACCTTTACTGCTTGGGGCTGCTTCTAAAACCAAGTGAGCATTAGTTCCACCCATACCAAAGGAACTTACACCCGCCCGTCGTGGTCGATCTTGCTTAGGCCATTCCTTCAATGTCGTATTTACATAAAAGGGACTGTGAGCAAAATCTATTTTTGGGTTGGGGGTTTGGAAATGCAGACTGGGTAACAGTAATCCATGACGCAGTGAGAGAATAGTTTTGATCGCACTAGCGACTCCAGCCGCCGCATCCAAGTGTCCAATATTAGTTTTGACTGACCCGATAGCACAAAAGTTAGTTTTTTGGGTCTTTTGCCGGAAAGCTTGAGTTAAGGCTGCGACCTCAACAGGATCGCCCAACGGAGTAGCTGTACCGTGAGCTTCGATATAACCAACAGCCTCAAAATCTCCCCCTGCCATTTCGTGGGCTAAAGAAATGACCTCAGCTTGTCCATCGACGCTGGGAGCAGTGAAACCTACTTTGTCTGAGCCATCGTTGTTAAGCGCAAAACCTCTAATAATAGCGAGGATATTGTCTTGGTCTTGCAAAGCATCATCAAGCCGTTTGAGAACTAATATCCCTACTCCGTCACCAGGAACAGTACCAGCAGCACGTCGATCGAACGTCATACAATGTCCATCTGGCGATAAAATTCCGCCCTTTTCATAGACATAGCCTGCTTTTTGCGGCACATGAATTGAGCAACCACCAGCCAAGGCCATATCACACTGATAGTTAAGCAGCGACTGACAAGCCATATTGATGGCAACCAGTGAAGTTGAACAGGCTGTGCGAACGACCACAGCCGGGCCTTTCAGACCTAATTTGTAAGCTACTCTAGAGGCGAAGAAATCAGGGTAATTGCCAAAAAAGACATGAGTTTGTCCGGCTCTCAGATTGAGATCCTCGCTATCTTGTAGAACATGATTCAGGTATGTTGTATTACCAGAACCTGCGTAAACACCTATCCAACCATCATATCGCTGCGGATCGTATCCTGAATTTTCCAGCGCCGTCCATGCAGTTTCCAAAAATAAGCGATGTTGCGGGTCCATCAACTCGGCTTCGTGAGGATTGACCCCAAAAAAATCTGCATCAAATAGGTCGATATCTGACAAAACGCCCTTTGCTGCTACGTAGTGAGAATCACTAACTGTTGTTTGATTAACTCCAACATCTAGTAATTCCTCGGTTGTCAAATGACGTATTGATTCCACTCCATTGCACAGATTTTTCCAGAATGAATCAAGGTCGTCTGCACCCGGAAATTTTCCAGCCATGCCAATTACAGCAATAGCTAAGTTATCCAAATTTTGCTGTTCAGTCATGGGGTCATCTCCTTTTTCTGGGAAAAGTAACTGTGCGATAAGCATTCTGCTGTTGTTGTGACCGAGTTTTCTCAGGTGTAGACCGGGTGATTTTGCCTTCTCTGGTTTTGAGATGATCTGCCAATTTACGAATTGTCGGATATTGGAACATCTCTACAACACTTAGTTCCATCTCTAAGGTTTTTTGGAGAATGCTACAGACTCGTACCATTGTTAAGGAGTTACCACCCAAATCAAAGAAGTTATCCTCTCTGCTGACGTTTTCGATTTGCAGGATGTCCTGCCACACTTGAGCAATCTTCTGTTCAATGCCATGTTCCGGCAGACTCCTTTGTTTCTGGTTATTTAAAGTCAAATCATGTGTTTGTGGTAGCGCCACTCGATCAACTTTGCCCGATGGTTTGAGGGGAAGGTGGCTCAGAATCAAGATGTAAGAGGGAATCATATAGTCGGGCAAATGGGCGTGCAGATATTCCCTTAACTGCGGCCCTAATAAGGAACTGAGTTCGCCTTGTAGCGGCAGGTTGGCCATGCGCGTCAAATCTGGCAAGGAATTGGGGTTAACCCTCTTTTGTCACTTTCCGGAATAAGCAAGTAGTTCAGGAAAGAAATTATCCAGAAGCATAACAGGGTTTAAATTGATTCATTGCGGCAATTAAATGATTGAATCCCAGTAACAAATCTGAATTAGGGAAAATACTTAACCAGGGATAAATTAACCAAAATAGTAAAAGTGGTTGGATAATAAGACGCAGATTATTTAAAGTATTCTTCCATCCAGATTCATGATTCCATTGTGGATGATTAGAAAAATCAACATCACTATTTTCTTGTGTTTCAATCTCAATTTGACGAGAGTGGTTGAAGCCTAACAAGACTGGAGAATTTACACTAATCATTGTATAAACACTAAAAATCAGTAAACCAAAAAGTTTTGCCAAAAGGGCGAACCACTATGGATACAGCAGAT
>NZ_CAWUDO010000037.1:0-76565 GCF_963920935.1 Nostoc sp. CCY 9925
TGATGACTCGACCAATGGCATATTATTATCAAACGGCTGGAAGTATTAACGAGCCGCTACCCGTTATGGGGCCGCCTTTGCCTGCTGGCCCTGGACAAATTGTTTATGATGTCCATGCAATGGGCAATCCATTTTTGTGGTGGTTTGGTGTTGCTGCAATTTTATTTTTAATCGGAATGCTGGTGTCCCAAGCCTTAATTCCTTGGGTAAAGGAAAAGCGTTTTTCTGTGCCTGCAACTCTTAGCGTCGATACTTGGATTGCCTTGTATTTAGTAATAAATTATACTGCTAATTTATTACCTTGGGTAAAGGTGACGAGGTGCGTTTTTATTTACCATTATATGTGTGCAGTGGTATTTGTATTTTTAGCGATCGCTTGGTTTGTCGATCAGTGTCTTCGCAGTTATTATCAACAACTCCGTGCAGTAGGCGTCACCATTACTTTTATAATCTTAATTGCTTTTATTTTCTGGATGCCCGTTTATTTAGGTTTACCCCTCTCCCATGACGGCTATTGGCTGCGGATGTGGTTTAAATCTTGGATTTAACTCAGATAAAGCAGGGCAAATACATCAACGCGCTTAACTCCGCTTCCTGTAGGGTATAACAAAGGACAAATGACTAACCACAAGCTTCACCTAAAAATTCCTAAACTAATTTTTATACTTAACACAGCTACATATATATAGATTTTTTTAATCACATGATTTTCACATTTCTTATCTGTATCTCAGTTTGGTCGCTGTTACACTTTTAAAGCGCAAGCAGATTCAGAAAAAGGCTGCAAAACGCAATATAAGGGCATAAAAAATTAGATACTAAGTAAAAATGATGAATTAAAATTACGGAAATTTTTACACTAATCATTTTAAGTGATTATAGATACTCTAGTTTTGATGCTCCCGAACCGCACCAGGAGGATCGTTATGGAAATGAACATACAATTGCCAGGTATTAATCTAATTAGCTTGAAAGAAGCACCGATTCATATTTCTAGTCAAATTCAGCCTCATGGTGTTCTGTTGGTGTTGGAGGAGCCAGAGCTAAAAATATTACAAGTTAGTACTAATACATTAAAAATTTTGGGAATTCCTCCCGAAAATATGTTGCAAAAAAAACTCGAAGATTTACTCGATTCGTTCCAAATAGAAAGAATTAAAAAAGGACTATCTGAGGAAAATCTGGATTTTATCAATCCGACGAAGGTTTGGGTAAGAAAAAAAGGTGATGACTATATAGTATTTGATGCAGTTTTTCACCGGAATCTAGAAGGATTTTTGATTCTGGAATTAGAACCTGCCATTACTCAAGAAAATATTCCATTTTTAAGCTTTTATCATCTAGCTAGAGCCTCAATTAACCAACTAGAAAAAACAGCAAGTCTCCATGATTTTTGTCAAATTATCGTTAAAGAAGTCAGGAAACTAACGGAATTTGACAGGGTAATGTTATATAAATTTGATGATGATGGTCATGGTTGTGTTGTTGCTGAAGAAAAATTAGAAAGCTTAGAGCCATACTTGGGACTGCACTATCCAGAGTCGGATATTCCCAAACCAGCGAGAAAGCTATTTGCTTCCAATTCCATCAGAATTATCCCGGATGCTTATTCAGAGCCAGTAAAACTTTTTCCGGTGAATAACCCGATTAGCGATCGCCCCGTTAATTTAACTAACTCTATTCTCAGAAGTGCTGCTAGCTGTCATCTAGAGTACTTACATAATATGAATGTTGGTGCTTCGCTGACTATCTCATTAATTAAAGACCAAAAACTCTGGGGACTAATTGCTTGTCATCATCAGTCACCAAAATATGTTTCTTACGAATTGCGTAAGGCTTGCGAGTTTTTAGGACGAGTCATATTCACAGAAATTTCAGCCAGAGAAGAAACAGAAGATTACTATCACCGGATAAATTTGACACATCTTCAATCAGTCTTGATTGAATACATGTCCCAAGAAGAAAACTTCATTGATGGTTTAGTTAAAAACCCCCAAAATTTTCTAGATTTAGCCAGTGCCCAAGGTGCAGCCGTATGTTTTGGCGGCAATTGCAGGGTAGTTGGTGAAACTCCTAAAGAAGAAGAACTGAATTTCTTAGTTCAATGGCTGAAAAATAATGTTGAGCAAGAAGTATTTTATACGGATTCTCTGCCGCAGATTTATCCAGATGCCGAAACATTTAAAAATGTCGCCAGCGGTTTGTTAGCTATTCCCATCGCCAAGCGCAATTATGTTTTGTGGTTCCGACCTGAAGTAATTCAAACCGTAAATTGGGGTGGCGATCCCAATAAAGCATTTGAAGTCAACCAATCAGAAGGAAATGTGCGTCTGTGTCCGCGCAAATCATTTGAACTGTGGAAAGAAACCGTTCGCTTAACTTCTTTACCTTGGAAAGAAGTAGAAATCAAAGCAGCGCTAGAATTGCGAAAAGCAATTGTGAATATTGTGCTGCGTCAAGCCGATGAACTCGCCCAGTTAGCGCAAGATTTAGAACGTTCCAATGCCGAATTGAAAAAATTTGCCTACGTCGCCTCCCATGACTTGCAAGAACCACTCAATCAAGTCGTGAATTACGTGCAATTATTAGAAATGCGCTATTCCGAAGAACTCGACGAGGATGCCCAGGAATTTATCAGCTATGCTGTACAGGGAGTTAGCCTGATGCAGACATTGATTGATGATGTGCTGGCATACTCAAAAGTCGATATGCAAGCGATCGCATTTCAAATGAACGAGGTAGAAACACCCTTAAATCGCGCTTTGGGTCATTTGCGTCAACGCATTCAGGAAACTGGGGCTACCATTACCCACGACCCCTTGCCAATAGTTATGGCTGACAGCACCCAACTGATGCAGCTATTCCAGAACCTCATCGGTAACGCCATTAAATTCCACAGTACCCAGCCACCACAAATCCATGTGGGAGCAGAAAGAATAGAAGATGCGTGGTTATTCTCAGTGCGGGATAACGGAATTGGTATCGACCCACAATTTAGCGATCGCATTTTCGTCATCTTTCAGCGGCTACATACACGTGATGAATATACTGGTACAGGTATGGGTTTAGCCATATGTAAGAAGATTGTCGAATGCCATCGGGGACGGATCTGGGTAGAGTCAGAACTGGGTAAAGGCGCAACCTTCTACTTCACGATTCCAGTTGGAGGACGCGAACTTGAGCGTAGAAACGGGAGAAAAACACAAAACCATCTTTTTGGTCGAGGACAATAAAGCCGACATTCGCTTAATTCAAGAAGCATTGAAAAATAGTTCGGTGCCACACGAGGTGGTAACGGTCAGGGATGGCATAGATGCTATGGCTTATTTACGCCAAGAAGGCGAATATGCCAACGCACCCCGCCCTGACCTTATCTTGCTCGATTTGAACTTGCCCAAAAAAGATGGTCGAGAAGTCCTGGCGGAAATTAAAGCCGACCCAGTACTAAAACGTATTCCAGTTGTTGTATTAACAACCTCAAAAAATGAAGATGATATTTATCATAGCTACGATTTGCATGTGAATTGCTACATTACTAAATCCCGCAACCTCAACCAGCTATTCCAAATCGTCAAGAGTATTGAAGACTTTTGGCTTTCTACTGTGACGCTACCATCGGATTGAGGGGAGTGGGGACTTGGGAGATGGCTTCGCAAAGGGAAAAGGGTAAAGGTTAAAGGGAGATCTTTCCTTTCCCCCTTCCCCTTTCCCCCTTCCCCTTTGCCCCATGCCCAATGCCCATTTACAAGATAGAGGAGCAATAGGGGGTGAAACCCGAAGATTATGGTTGTGAGCTACTCAGTAAAAATCTTGTTAATTGAGGATAACCTCGCTTCTGCTAGGTTGTTACAAGAGTTTCTCATGCAAGCCCAGTTGCAAGAGTTCACTTTGGTTCATGTGAAGCGATTGGGGGAAGCACTCCAGGAACTAAGTCAGTCTAATTATGATGTTATTTTGTTAGATTTAACTCTACCCGACAGCCAAGGATTATCATCTTTGCCTCCTCTGATTGGTCAAGCCCCAAGTACACCAATTGTTGTACTAACTAATACAAATGATGAACAACTAGCAATTGAGGCAGTACGCCAAGGGGCACAAGATTATTTAGTCAAGCGACAGGTAAATGTAGATGTGTTGGTACGATCGCTGCGTTATGCGATCGAGCGCAAGCAGGTATTAGAATCATTACGCACGGTTAATGAGACGTTACAAAGCCGGGTTGAAGAACGAACTGCTGAACTGGTGAAAGCTAAAGAAATCAATCAGTTCAAATCTGAATTTGTGTCGATGCTCTCCCATGACATCCGTAATCCCCTGAATACTATTCTTTTGGCTGCTGGATTACTAGAAAGTCACGACGAAAGATTGACCAAGGAGAAAAAACTCAACCATTTAGAGTTGATTCGCTCAGCAATCAAAAATATGGCGCAGCTATTAGATGAAGTCTCATTGATTGGTAGAGCTGATTCTGGTAGACTGCTGTGTGATTTAATTTCTCTGGATTTGGAAGCTTTTTGTCGCCAACTCATCAATGAAGTTCAATTAGCTGCTAGCCAGAAGCATCTTAGTTTGGTGTTCGGCAGTTTTGGCCAATTAGGCCAAGGACTATGGGATGAAAGTCTGCTGCGGCACATTTTAGGGAATTTACTTAGCAATGCTATTAAGTATTCATTACCAGGTAGTATGGTGCGCTTTGAACTAATTGGCCAGGAAAAAGCGGTAATTTTCCGAATTCAAGACTGGGGAATTGGCATTCCTGAAGAAAACCAAAAGCGACTGTTTGAGCCTTTCCATCGTGCAGATAATGTGGGAAGTATTCCTGGCACCGGCTTAGGGCTAGCGATCGCCAAAAAGTGTGTAGAAGCACACGGAGGCGAGATTGTAGTCAATAGTCAAGTTGGAGTAGGTACAACCTTTACTGTCACCTTGCCTTTACTAAAAGTTTAAGCTGTTATGGCAGGGAATAGGCAATAGGCAACAGGGTGAAAGTCTATTGGGGTCTGGATTTTAAGTCGCTTTATTTCTTAAACTTAATTTTGAATTTTGTTAGCGTAGCTAAGCCGTGTCCGCGAGCGTCATTTTGAATTTTGAATTTTGAATTGGAGCGTTCGCCCAGCGTCTCGTAGAGAAGCGACTTGACTCGTCTCCCCTAGTTTTCCCCGATTGTTATTTAATCTAAAAATATAAACTTATGGAAAACCACTTATACAGTAAGCCTTAAGTAGGGTAGGTAGGATAAGCGGCGGCTTCCGTCGATTATAACTGTCGTTGCATTAGGCTTAAGCCTAATGCACCCTACAAAAACTATATTTTTACTTAGAAATAACGTCTAAAAGTTGAAATCAAACCTATCAAGAATATTATGTTCAGATATTAGTTATGATTACCACAAACATTGTACTCCACCCCTTAATTCTCTCCCCGGCTTAGGGGTATTTTTTTATACATTTTGTCCTTGCTAAGGGCAGGGTGCGCGATCGCGCGGCTGGGTGTTTCGGAATTCATAGCAGTTGGAGCATAAAACCCAGATTAGAAGAGACTTTCAAGCCTGTTGTCTGAGGTATCCAGCCATGGCTTCTTTTTTCTATGTTCACAATTAATTCATTGATCTTTACAAAAACTTTATTAAACTTTAGCGGCTGTTTTCGGAATTTATAAATACGATTTGTAGGTTAATTTATCCCTAAAAAAGGAATAATCCCAAAGTCACTGTAAAAAATATCACTTTCCAAAATTAATTTTCTTGCATAAAATAAAAAGCGACTTGTGATAAGTATTACAGATACGACTAAAAATTAGCTTTTGCGATATCTATAGTCATTTCTACTTAAATTTAGAGATAACTGCCTAAATATGCATTGAACATAAGACATTTGTTTGTCAAAAATCAAGTGATTTTACCTATATGGCTGACTCTGAAACGAAAGTTCAAACAAAGTATACAGATGTAAATAGCGGTAAGTATCTAACATCATTTCAGCGAAAATTATTGCTAGTGAATTTACAGAAAAGTTTGCTGGAGTCTTACCGACAACGCATTGAAATTATGTTGTTGGCAGATGAGGGAAAAACTCAAACCCAGATTTGTCAAATTTTGGGGTGTTGTCCAGCAACAGCAAGACATTGGACGCACATAGCGAAGACAGGAATGGCGCATCAATGGCAAGATTGCCCCATTGGTCGCCCGAAGGCAATAAATGACGAGTATTTAGAACGTTTGCAAGAACTGATGAGAAATAGTCCGCGAGATTATGGCTATTCTTTTCGGCGGTGGACAGCAAACTGGCTAGCCAAACATTTGGCAAAAGAATTTGGGATTGAATTAAGCGATCGCCATCTGAAGCGACTGCTCAAACAAATGGGGTTATCCACACGGCCAAAAGCAAACAACACCGAAGCCAGCAGCAACGAGCAGACTCAAGGTAACAAAATTTTGATTGGTGACCTCAAATCGGTAACTAATGCGGAAGATTCCGAATTATTACCTATTAACTTTGCAAAATTAGCAAAAGATTCAAATAATGGCGCACAACATATCCAATCAGTTGCTTTCTCTTGAACAACTCAACAATATTCTGGGGCATTCTCTTTCTAAAGAAGAATTTGAACGATATCTGCCACAATTTAAAGAAAGCAACCCCAAAGTCGGCAAATTTTGGCAAGGGACTGACGTTGAACCAGGTGTATATATTGCGATCGCTGGCAAGGTAAGATTGCTTGATAGCGCCGACGAATTAATCGCTACTTTAGAGCCGGGAGACTCATTCGGGGAATTTACCTTATTCCCAGATACACAATTTCAACCTTATGCTGCCAGAGCCTCAGTAAATTTACAACTGTGTTTTATTCCGGGTGAGGTGCTGGGGTCATTGATGGCTAAGTATCCTCAGATTCGAGAGCATTTATGGGCTAGGGCACTATCTCGCAATCCCGAACAGGTGGAATTAGGCAATACTGCCAACAATGTTGAGACAAATGCAGATTCTGAAACAGATGTTTTGTCGCAACCAGCCGATGTGCCCCAGGGAAAGAAAATTAGCAAAGCCTATTTTCCCAATCCCACTCAGCAAGTCGGGCATTTATGGCAGCGAGTGACACGGCGCTATCCGTTTTTTGCTCAACAGAGTGGATCTGACTGCGGTGCAGCTTGTTTGGTGATGGTGTCTCGCTATTGGGGGAAACGCTTTAGTGTCAATCGCTTGCGAGATATCGCCAATGTCGATCGCAATGGCGCATCTTTGCGCGGGTTATTGGTAGCAGCCGAAAGCTTGGGCTTTGCCACACGACCGGTAAAAGCTGGTTTGAAGCAATTAGCGAAGCAAAGCTTACCAGCCATTGTTCACTGGGAAGGCAAGCATTACATTGTCGTCTACGAAGTTACCGCCAAACATGTGATTGTAGCCGATCCGGCCATCGGCCAACGCACCCTCAGTCACGCCGAATTTAAAGCCAACTGGACAGGTTACACATTGCTGCTGCAACCGACAGCCATGCTCAAAGAGACTCAAGAGAGTTCTACACCTTTTTGGCAGTTCTTTGAGTTGATGAAGCCTCATTCTTTGGTAATGCTGGAGGTATTTATTGCCTCAATATTTATTCAGATATTTGGACTGATTACTCCCTTATTCACCCAGCTAATTTTAGACCGCGTAGTAGTGCAGCGATCGGAACTCACCTTAACAGCTGTGGGAATAGGATTGCTGATGTTTAACCTGTTTCGGGTGGCAATGACAGGGTTGCGCCAATATCTCCTAGACCACACAGCCAATCGGATAGACTTAGCACTAATTGTCGGGTTTATTCGCCATACCCTACGCCTACCTTTAAATTTCTTCGAGTCACGTTATGTGGGAGATATTATCTCTCGCGTCCAAGAAAACCGCAAAATTCAACGCTTTCTTTCTGGTGAAGCATTATCAATCCTGCTAGATTTACTCACCGTCTTTATCTATGTGGGATTAATGTTTTGGTACAGTTGGAAAATGGCGTTGCTGTCATTATTAATTATCCCACCTTTTGCTTTACTGGCTTTAGTTGCCACACCTTTTTTACAAAAAATTTCGCGGGAAATATTTAACGCTGTTGCCAAAGAAAGTAGTTACCTAATTGAAGCTCTAACTGGTGTCAGGACAGTCAAAGCAACAGCAGTAGAACAAACAGTGCGTTGGCATTGGGAAGAGTTATTAAATAAAGAAGTAAAAACTAATTTTTCTGGACAGGTTATTAATAATCGTTTACAAATTTTCAGTAACACAATTCAAGCACTGATGACTACTGGTTTGCTGTGGTTTGGGGCATACCAAGTGATCCACAACCAATTAACTATTGGGCAACTAGTGGCATTTAATATGCTATTGGGTAATATTATTTCGCCCTTTCAACGCTTAACTGTCTTGTGGAATCAGTTTCAGGAAGTCGTGATAGCAATGGAACGTATTAATGATGTATTAGATGCAGAGCCAGAAGAAGATTTACATCACCAGCCACGACAAAATTTACCAAAAATTAAAGGCAATATTCGTTTTGACAAAGTAACATTTCGCTATCACTCAGATAGTGATATCAATATTTTAGAGAATCTCAGCTTTGAAATTAAACCAGGGCAAATGGTGGCACTCGTAGGACGTAGTGGTTCTGGAAAAACTACCATTTCTAAGTTGGTTTTAGGATTGTATCCTCCAACAGATGGCAAAATTTTGATTGATGGACAAGATATTACCAGCATTTCTTTAAGTTCCTTACGTCAGCAAGTTGGGGTAGTTGACCAAGATACCTTTTTGTTTGGCGGCACAATTCGAGAAAATATTAGCTTAGGACATCCTGGGGCAAGTTTAGAAGAGGTAATCCAGGCTGGAAAACTAGCAGGTGCTGACGAATTTATTAAAAAATTACCAATGGGGTATGAAACCCAAATTGGTGAAGGCGGGGGATTATTGTCTGGTGGACAAAGACAAAGAATAGCTATTGCTAGAGCTTTATTAGGTAATCCTCAGTTATTAGTTTTAGATGAAGCAACTTCTCATCTAGATACCGAATCAGAGAGGATTATCCAGCAGAACTTTAACACAATTCTTAGAGGAAGAACTACTTTAGTAATTGCCCATCGTCTTTCTACAATCCGCAATGCCGATTTGATTTTAGTGCTAGACCGAGGAGTGTTAATTGAGAGTGGAAATCATGAAGAATTGATGTCCAAAAAAGGACATTATTTCTATCTAAATCAACAGCAGTTACAGGTGGCAGCATGAACTATAGAAACAGATAATTTATCATTAATTAATGATTTCTAATTTATCAACATTGAAAAATATATTTCAAACATAATTATGCCAAATACTATATTGAATGGGCGAGTGACTAACTCAGTACCAGAAGAAATATTTGAGCAGGAAATTTTAGATTCACAAATTCCAGCCAATCAAACTGATGATTGGTCTGAAATTACCAAGGAATCACTTGATAGCTTTCCACAGGTTTGGACAAGAGGATTGCTATATTTTTTAGCTATATTTGTGTCTATAATTTTACCTTGGGCAATGCTATTTCAGGTTGATGAAACTGGCACAGCTAGAGGACGAACTGAGCCTAAAGAAAAGACAATTAAGCTCGATGCTGCTGTGGCCGGAACTGTTGCTCAAATTCGAGTCAAGGAAGGTGATACAGTAAAACCTGGACAGACTTTATTGGTATTAGAATCGGAACTAGTCAAATCAGATTTACAGCAGGCACAGGATAAATTAGAGGGACAATTAAATCGACTTGCTCAGTTAAATGCATCTAAAAGTCAATTATTTGTGTCTTTAGCAACTCAACAGCAACAAAATCAATCTCAACAGTTAGAGAAGCAGACCCAAATCGCTCAAGCAAGCCAAAATCTTGATGCTCTGAAAAATGCCTATCAATTACAAAAAGAAGAAAAATTAGCTCAGGTTAATCAAGTACAGAAAACTCTTGAACATAGCCATACTAATAGTAAATTGGCTGAGAGTAGTTTGAGAAGTACTCAGCGAGAAGTTGAACGCTATAGGAAACTCAAACAAGAAGGAGTTGTTCCAGAAATTAATGTTGTAGAAAAGGAAGATATAGCTAAAGACAAACAAAAATTATATGAACAAACTAAGTCAGATATTGAACAAGCTAAATTAACATTGGCGGAACAAAAAAGTAGTTACGAGCGGAGTATTCGCCAAACTGATGCGGATATTGAACAAGCTAAATTACGATTAAAAGAACAAGAAAGGAGTTATGAAACTTTGACTCGTTCTGGTCAGCTAGCTGTGCTAAAAATTGCAGAACAGCAGAAAAGTTTAGAAACTGATATTACTTCATTACAATCGGAGATTGCTCAAAATAAAAGACAAATTTTAGCATTAAGATTTCAGTTAGGACAACGAGAAATCAGAGCTACTAGTAGTGGCATAGTATTTCATCTGCCGATTGAAAAAGCTGGTTCTGTTGTCCAGCCTGGAACAATGGTGGCGGAAATTGCATCGCTCAATTCGCCTTTAATAATTCGCGCACAAATGGCAACCACAGAAAGTGGTTCTTTGCAGACAGGATTACCAGTGAAACTGAAATTTGATGCTTATCCTTTTCAAGATTATGGAGTGATATCAGGGGAATTAATCAAAATTTCTCCTACTACTACAGAGATAGATACTCCTAATGGAAAAGTGGCAGCTTATAACTTAGATATTGCCCTAAAACAGAATTGTATCCCTTCTGCAAATAAGTGTATTCCCTTGCGTCCTGGAGATACAGCAACAGCTGAAGTGATTGTGCGCCAGCGCCGAATTATTGATTTTCTACTAGATCCATTTAAAAAGTTACAACAGGGAGATGTGAAATTGTAAACCAATTATTATAATTGCACCTTTTTTCAGTTGCATATGTAGGCTTGAAGAAGAATACATAATTCAGATCCAATCACTTATTCTTTCTTGTGAAATTTTAATTATTTTATTTAGGAGAATCTCATGCCACAAACGATTACAATTACTAACGAAGATATTCTTAATCAGGTGAAATTATCCTGTAAAATTCCTGAAATAATTGAAGATATTATTACTCTTCAAATTATCAAAAATGCAGTAGATAAAGCAGGCATAAAAGTAGAAACCGAAGAACTTCAGCAAACAGCAGACCAAATACGATTAGCTCAAAAACTCAATAATGCTGATGATACTTGGGCGTGGTTAAAAAAACATAGTTTATCTCTCGATAATTTTGAAGAATTAGTCTACAACACTGTTATCTCCGGAAAATTAGCCGCTCATCTGTTTGGAGATAAAGTTGAACAATATTTCTTTGAACATCAACTAGATTATGCTACGGTGTTGCTCTATGAAGTTGTTTTAGATGATGAAGATTTGTCGCTAGAACTATTTTATGCTATCCAGGAAGGTGAAGTTAGCTTTTATGAGGTTGCTCACAAATATATTGAAGATAAAGAATTACGCCGAAAATTAGGTTATCGAGGGAAATTGTATCGTAAAGATTTAAAGCCAGAAATTTCTGCTGCGGTCTTTGCTGCTAAACCTCCTCAACTTCTCAAACCCATAGTTACTTCTAAGGGAATACATTTAATATTAGTTGAGGAAATCATTCAACCAGAGCTAGATAATAAGCTATCCCGTCAAATTCTGACAGATTTATTTACTGCTTGGTTGAAGTTACAAATAGAGAAATTTGAATTTCTCCCTGTTCTGACTTCAGAAAAATAAGCCTTAGAAAATATCCAATTAATCTTTGTGGGGTGGGCATTTTGCCCACCCCACAAAGTTGGATAATTTATTTGTTGGACTTTACTTTATCAGTGACCTTGTAGAACTGGCATACTCATAAATAAATAGACTGATGTTTACAGCTATTAGGACTAGAAAACCAGCCAATCCTGTAACACCAACTGTTAAATCATTACCTCCTTTGATTGCTAATATAGAGAGTCCAGCTGTAGCATTCAATGTTCCATGTAAAATAGAAGTAGCAATTACAGATTGCGACTTGAGTCTGATATAGCTAAAAATTGGTGATAACAATAGGGTAAAAATTGTCATCATCAAAACACCTAATAACGGGTGTTGAGGATAGTTATGTCCTTGGATAATTATTGGGGCGTGCCATATTCCCCAAATCAA
Organism: Nostoc sp. CCY 9925; assembly: GCF_963920935.1. NCBI lineage: Bacteria > Bacillati > Cyanobacteriota > Cyanophyceae > Nostocales > Nostocaceae > Nostoc > Nostoc sp. CCY 9925. The sequence goes on from NZ_CAWUDO010000037.1 coordinate 12,138, forward strand.
ACCGATAATAAATGATGACTTCCAGAACCCTAGATAATTAAGTTCTTTTTGCAGCAACCCTCTCCAACCTAATTCTTCACCAAAACCTGCAACAGCATTGATGGTTGCACCTGCAATTAAACCCTGTATTAAGCTAATCCAAATCAAGGGAATTGGCAAAGCTGCTATTTGAGTTTGTACTTGCTGCAATTTTTCTGGAGAGAGTACTGTTTTTAATTGTGCAAATAGCCCTGCCATTTCTGGAGAATATTCAACTCCAGGAAAAAGTAGACTAACTGCAAAGGTCATAAATGCTATAGTTGGTGCCAATAACCATGCTACCAAAAACCACCAATTGAACTTAAAAGAAATACCAAATGGTTTTTGCAATGGTTCGTGGTAAATTAACTTCTGGATAACTACAGCAACGAGCATTGGAATAAACATATAAGCTGTAGTTACAATCAGCGAACCAGGTACGGCCCATTTACCACCTAAAGCTAGGTACAGAATGACTAATAAATAATTAAAGAAAAAAGTTAGACCGAGAAAGAGCCAAACTTTTTTGAAATGTCTTTTCATAAACTCACCAATATACCTGAGTTTGAGGTAATTATGTTTAGATTGATGATGTATTGACATAGCTTGATTATTACATTCTATAGATATTTCGTCTAAGAGGTTGTTTGAAAAGTGGTTGGTTGTGATTGTAGGCACTTGATTGATCCCCCCTAACCCCCCTTAAAAAGGGGGGAACCAGAATCAAAGTCCCTCTTTTTAAGAGTAGCTACTGCGATCTTGGGGGTTTCCCCGATGAGCAAGTGGCGTGGATTTAGGGAGATCTAGAACGTTTTGCTATCGACAAGAGGAATTTTCAAACATCCTCTAAAAGTTCCTGGATAATAAATATAAATATCCAAGAAACTTGTGTAATTTCTAATTATTTTTAGCTGTTGCTAAACTGTGAGAATCAGAGTGAATTTGACTCTTTAACCATGTTTGCAGAAGAAATTCTAGTACTTGCTCTTTGACTTCTCTGAACTCATGAGAAAACCACTTTTCGACTTTGAGAATGTGATAACCCAACTTAGTTTGAATTGGACCAATTACATCGCCATCTTTTGCTTCTGTAATAGCTTGTCCTAGTTCTGGCAGTAGTTCTGAAACAAAACGAATACCCACAAAGCCGCCATTCTCTTTGGATTGTTTACCCTTTGAGTATTGTAGTGCCAAACTACAGAAGGCAGCCTTATCTTCTTGCAGTGCTTGGACTATTCTCAAAGCTTCTGTCAAATCGAGTACGAGAATTTGAGATAAAGCAACGCGTTTAAAAATATAAGGATCGACTAGATATTGAGTATCTATAGTTGAGCCAAATAAACGTTCTTTTAACTTTTGTTTCAGCAGTGCGACTCTAATACTTTCAGACCATTCTTCTACTTGTAAACGCTGCTGTGCTAGCCATGACAAAGTTTCTGAAGCTGTTAATAATTTATGATCTTGGCGAAAGGTATCTCCTGCGGCTTGCAATTCATCTTCAGAAACTGTAATTTCTAGCTGTTCGCAGAGACGTAAAATCAAGACTTCTTGTTCAGCATCAGCAGCAACAGCACCAATTTTATATGAATGGCGTAGGTGGTCTAATATTTGTTCATTTGTTGCGAGTGAAATTTCTGGGAGTTTTAGTGTTGCTAAAAGGTTTTCGCCGCTAGATATTCTTGGTGTAGCTACATTTTCTGTCATAATTATTAACCTCGGTAAATTAATCTATCTGTAGGAATATTTTGGTTTTGGAAACGATGGCGATGTAAATCACCATAAAGGTTGAGATAATCTATTTCTTCCGTGGTGAGTTTACCTTTTTGAATGCCTGCGATCGCTGCGTCTATATGTTCCCGCTTTTCTGAACCCATCAGGCAGACATCTACACAGTTTTGGCTCAAAGAATAACGGTATAAATCGGGAACTGAAGGCTGCCAACATCCTTCTGGCAAACCAGCAGGAGGATGCCAAAGGGGCCCGTGCATTCCCGCAGACTTAAACGTGACAACACCTGATCGCTGTGGATCTTCCGCTTCCAAATTGTTGAATACTGATTTTTGAGCAGTACGATGAGCGACATTATGTCTAACCATCGCCACATCTATTAAAGAATTATTCAGCCATTTGTTAGCTAAATCCAGGTCGTGAAAAGAAGCGCCAATATAACGAACAGCCCCCATTTTTTTGAGACGTTCGGAAACGCCAAACATTCTTTCTACAATCCGTTCGTAGATGCTGCCGGCACCTCTAAGATCGTTAGATCTGTCTAAGCATTTCTCAAACATTGGCTCATCAGTAGTGCCAATCCAGCCCCAAAAGAAGACATCAATATAGTCCATTCTTAGGTCTACAAATTGGTCGATGATGGCTGCCATTGCCGCATCTGGATTTTTGATATAACTCACCGTTGCCAAAACTACTTTTTCTCGCACTGATGAGCCACGACCGCATAATTTCCGCAGTCCCTCAGACATGTGGCTGTAGAGATAGTGGTGCAAATCGCTAGAGTAAAAAAAGAAGTTAATCCCTTGGTCGAAGGCATAAAGAGTATCTTCACTAGAGATTTTACCTCCACCTCCTAATCCTAGAGCGCTAACAGTTAAATCAGTTCGTCCTAGTTTGCGGTAAAATGGCAAATCTGCTTCAGGAAATTTATTATTGAAATTAACTTCGTTGGAAGTTGCTACTTTTGGCGGCGCAAGGTCGAGTATTTGCATTAGTTCAACGGTGTGTAGATGTCTTCAGAGTTGGCATTAAGATAAGAACGGTGTAATTCAATTCCCAGAAGAGAAAAGTTTTCGAGAATAGCTTTTATCCGTTCTTTAGGAGAGTTATTTCCCTGTTGCCTAGCTTGTAACAATCCATTAGCAATAATTTGACAGCGGTTGATACCAAAACTTTCTTGGGCTGCAAATCTCTGGTTTGGTTCTTCTGCCAAACTTAGCCCTGGCATCAGAAATTTTGTGAATAATGGAACTTCTGGATTAAAGTGCAATCGCTTTTCTGTATAAACACTTTGTAAAATTGGTCGGACTGCTTCGTAGTAGCTTTTCTCAAAGTAAAGTACTGCTGAGTCATAGCGACCGTAGTCCGCAGGATTGTATAGTGCTTTAAATGTGAAAGGAATATTAATTTCGTTGAGTTGCTGGGTTAGGCTACCCATGACTGCAACTGCACCGTCAGGACTCAAATTAAAGTAAATGCGTACAGTTTGTGGCTGATGATTTGGATTACCGATAGTTTGGGGACCAGCATTGCCAACTGCCAAATAAAATCCATTTTGAACTCGATTTTTAGGCAGTCGAATCGTAACTAAATCGCCTACTACCGCAGATTGTTCGGCTGGTTGTAAGTGATAATCACGTTTAATGTATAAATTTAAACCGCCCTTTGCGACCATTAAGGTATCATCATTGACTTGTTTCACTACAGACCAATTAGCGTCAAAGTAGCCCTCTCCAGTATTGCTGTTGTGTAAGCGATCGTAAAACGCCAAGTCTACCCCTAAGAAGGAGTTATTTTCTAAATCTTGGTGTAATTGCAAGTTAGATGAATCTCCATCAAGCGCCAGAGTCGTTTGTAGAGAACCGTTGTAATAAATTCCGTAGAGAAAACTACGCAGTTGCAAATTCGAGTATTTATTTTGAACATCCTGAGACATCTTTTTGAAACGAACTATCACCTCTTCTGGCAGATCTAAAGGCTTGTAATTTGGGTGACGAATGCAAAAATCAGACTCGATTTCAACGTTATTAACGATGTCTTCTAAAGCATCCCACAGTCGTCGGTCTGCTTCTAAAAATTGATTTTCGGTAAATTCTAATAATTCAGTACTCATTGAATAAGTTAGTTAATAAATAGACAGGATTTACTCTTGTTTAGGAGTAACAGTGCTTTAATTAGCACTGTTAATAATGCTGGGAAAAACTATTATACAACTTCCAATATTACAAAGTAAAAGTAATTGTAATTGTTATAGTGATAGTTAGTGTTATTCCGAGCAATCCTCCATTAACGTTATTTAATTCTTCAGCATTTAATTCATTGAGAAAGCTTTCAGAATCTTGAAAAAGTTCAGAACCAGCGGGACTTAAGTCGTGCAGTTTGATATTAGCCATGATGAGTTAATCTCTTAATTGAGTGATGAACCTATATCTTGTCAAACAGCCTGAAACTGAGCAAGAGTGATTGTAATCGTGATTGTAATCGTGATAGTGATTGAGAATAATCCTCCATTGACGTGGTTTATTTCTTCAGTATTTAATTCATTGAGAAAGCTTTCAGAATCTTGAAATAGTTCGGAACCAGCGGGACTTAAGTCATGCAATTTGATATTAGCCATGATGAGTTAATCTCCTAATTGAGTAACTTTCAATAAATGATGAACTTTTTAGTTCATGTCTAAATCTTGGCATACTGTTTTGAGTAAAACAACAAAAAAACAATGCTTTTTCGGGCACAACTAAAACCTTTATGTCATGTTTTCTTTTTCTGAATTATCCTATCGAACCTAAAAAATATGCCTTAAGACAATCTGTCATCTAAGCAGAACTAAAACCTTACCAAGTTATCTGTTTAAACATAGAAATACAAAAAAAGACAGTTCCGCCAAGCAGAACTGTCTTTGAGGCAAAACTAAAAAATTACGCAGCCACAATAATAGTAAAAGTCAAAGGGAAAGTCCAAGTCAAAGTCGGAGTCAAAGGCAAAGTAATTGATATAATGCCACCACGTGTTCCTAGTTCTGCATCTGTGAGTTCATTGAGAAAGCTTTCAGAATCTTGAAATAGTTCTGAACCAGCCGGACTTAAGTTATTGATTTTGATATTAGCCATGATTTTTCATCCTCGAGTATTGTGTGAATTATCTACAAAAGATTACAAAAGGATAGTCCAAGACACAGGCCAGCAATAAGTGAATGATTGTGTTCTAAAACCTCCTTGTACTCCCAATTCTGCATCTGTTAGCTCATTGAGAAAGCTTTCAGAATCTTGAAATAGTTCGGAACCAACGGGATTTAAGTCATGAATTTTGATAGTAGCCATCAGTTTTTATCCTCAAAAAATAATGTGTGAATTATGAACAAAAAAAAAGACAGTTCTACTAAGCAGGACTGTCTTTTAAGCAAAACTAAAAAATTACCAAGTCCAAGTCCAAGTCCAAGTAACTGTCACAGTAACAGTGACTGATGCGATTCTCAGACCACCATTTACTCCCAGTTCTTCATCTGTTAACTCATTGAGAAAGCTTTCAGAATCTTGAAACAGTTCGGAACCAGCGGGGCTTAAGTCGTGAATTTTGATAGTAGCCATACGTTTTCATCCTCAAAAAATAATGTGTGAATTATGAACAAAAAAGACAGTTTTACTAAATATGACTGTCTTTTAAGCAAAACTAAAAAATTATAAAGCCCAAGTCCAAGTCCAAGAGTAAGTAACTGTTACAGTAACACTAATACTCACTGATGCTAATGCTCGACCGCCATGTACTCCCAGTTCTGCATCTGTTAGCTCATTGAGGAAGCTTTCAGAATCATGAAATAGTTCGGAACCAGCAGGACTTAAGTCGTGAATTTTGATAGTAGCCATGAAATCTCTCCTAGTTGAATAAAGTAAATTGACTGATGAACTTTTTAGTTCATGCCTAAATCTTGGCATAGGAATTAATAGATGAACTAGGATAAGCAAGTAGTTTTTATTCCTTTAATACACCTTTTTTGTCATCTTTGGTTTTTTCTAATTGGCTAATTAAATAAATCAGATGCTTTACATTTTTACATGCAACACAACTATAAATATTTTGAATCAATGCAATATATAGGACTAGTATTTGATTTTTGCAATTACTCGTAGAGGCAGAGAACAGGCAATAGGCAATATTAGAAGTGTACGGATTTTTTTTAGAAATCAAACCGAATTTCTATATTTCCTGAGTGTTACAGAAGGTTAATCTTTTCTGAGTAATAAAAATAAGGTATAAAAAATGGTGAAATAACATGACTGTCATTTCACCTAAACTGCAAGGATTTTAATACTCAAAAGCTTATTTTAGGGATAACGTAATTTACTAGTTATCTCCTGAAAATTGCTAATACCAATTCTGTATGAAGATGCGCCAAACTATATAAGGAACGAACCGCTAAGGGCGCAAAGGACACAAAGAAAGAAGGAAGGAAGGAAGCCAAGACAATTTGGCGCAGCCTCACAAAGAAATGGTATAAGAGATAATCATTATATTTCCAATTAATTTCACAATTACCAAATTTAGAAACCAAACTGCTTTGAGCTAGCAACTTGGGTTAGATAATACTTCAGTACGAGAGGTACTGAGGCGGGTTAGTTCTGCTGCTGTCGTACCAAAAACGGTAGGAATAGATTGCTCTGGGCGGCACAACAAACTTTTAGCAACCTGAAGCATAGAAATACCCATATTGCCGAAAGATTTTTGATACTGAATTATGGACTGAATTGCTTGAATTAATGCCAAACCAGAAAATTGCACAACTCGCTGAATAAAATCAGGATAGTGAACCAAAATTTCTGGAAAAGACTCCAAATAAGCGCTAGTCAGAGCATAAATAGAAGGTTGTAGGGATTCGAGGGGAGTAGTAGCTAAGCGCAGAGATTCATCGATAGTCATCTCTTTACTAACAATTAAGCTATTGAGCCAAATTTGGAGATAACTGGCAATAATTGTCCCAAGATCGAAAGCTGGATCTCCCCAAGACGATCGCTCCCAATCAATCAGTCGCACAATACCGTTTCCTGATACTTCAGCTTGAGGGAATGAGTGCTCCCAATCCTGATGCAATAGAACATTGTTGAGCTTCAGGTCATTGTGCGTCAGGCATCGGGGTCTAAAAGCTGTACTCAGTTCTCTGAGTGCTTGTCCCAAGCTATCATATCGCTGATAGAGGGCGAAAAATTTCAATCCATCAGCAGGTACTAAACCAAAAATTTCTGGGCCGATATGCTCCAATTTCCGAATTAAAAGCAATACCAGATCGGATTTGATATTATCAGAATTTTGAGAGAAGAAATCCTGATATTTTTGGCAATTGAAGGTCTCACGATGGATTGTTGCTATACAACTACCAATAGCTGCTGCTACTGTTGGAGGGAATATATTCCCCTTCATATAGAAATCGTTTAAATCCCGATAATTATCTAGGTATTTAAAGACAATAATCGAATGTTCTCTATCAAAATAGAGTACTTCGGGCAAAAATGGTTTTGTGTAATTCAGTTCGGAAAAATTTTGTAATAATTCTTGAATTCGCCACTCATCTAAAAACTCACCTGCTGTTTTTCCATCGCGATCGTGCCGTTCTTGCTTCACAAGAAGCTTACCACCGTCTGACAGGCTGAGTAATAAGTTAAAGTTTTTAGCAGGTACAACTTCAATATTCGTGAGAGATTGCTCTGATTGAGTCAATAAGTCACGTTCAACTAAATAATCAAAAACATTGTTGGAGTTCAATATAAATGTCATACGCTATCAAATATGAGTACTAAGCTTAAACAGGGCTATTTTTAGTAAAAGAAATCTTTTGTCTTCTACGATTTTAGACAAAATGAAGATTGTAGACTCTATTGTTAAAACTTTTGCTTCGACACAACTAAAACTTTTATGTCCCATTGAAGAGAACAAGACGAAGGGGAGAAAAACTCACCTTGCCAATGCTTTAAGGCAACAGACAAGTGTAAATAGCTGTCTCTATTCAAGCCAGAAGCGATCGCAGCTATGCAAATTTTGAGCAGCAACTAAAACATTTATGCCCTGAAAACTTTTTTGTCTAGAGATTGTGCTGTTATTCTTCTTGATTCCCTGCCTCTCGCCTGACAAACAAAGCCCGATAAACAGGTTCACCCTTGTTTTGAGTATATATTTCTCGTTCTGTGGCAACTGGTAGCGGGTTTTCAGTTAGCCATTCTTCTGTACCAACTTTCTGATAAGCTGGGTGAGCAGCAAAGCGATCGCGCATTTGGTCAGCGATAAATTCCATATCTGATTGCAGAAATACAACCCCCCCAACCGCAAGATAATTAGCTAATTCTGCTACTAGTTCTGGTTGGACTACACGACGTTTGGCATGGCGGGTTTTAAACCAAGGATCGGGAAATTGAATTGTTACCCGCTGTAAACTTCCTGGAGGCAGGGAAGATAAAAGCGATTCTAAGGAATTATTCACATTGCAAAATAAGTAATGCAGATTTGTTAAACCCAACTTAGAACGTAACTTATTAGCCTCCACCACCAGCGGTTCCCGAATTTCTAAGCCCAAAAAATTCCAGTTTGGTTCTATCTTGGCCATATTCAACAAAAAGAGTCCTTTAGCACAGCCAATATCTAAATGTAGAGATTGATTTGGCTTTGCATAAACGTTTTCCCAGTCAAGAGGATTTACTGGTGTTTGATACTTTTGGGCAAGCGGGTTAACATGTTGGCGGACTCGGACTGCTGCCAAAATTACTCTCCTTATTGGTAATTCGTAATTTGTAATTCGTAATTTTTAGTAATCAAATTTTTCTCATTTTTGCTGATTCAATGCATCTCATAACTTTTGAAGTCAATTGTTACTATAGCGTGTAATCGATGCTCAATGTATACAAATGTTAAGTCGGCGGACTCCTGAGCAGGAATATAGAGTAAGGGTTATACTTTTTGGAAAAGACTTGTTTTAGCTCCTCCTTTTAACATTTTCCTAAATCGATGACTCTCAATTTTCGCTTTGCGATCGTCAGTGACTTACACCTGGCACTTCCCCACACAATCTGGAATCATCCTAGTCGATTTCATTTGGTGGAAGTCAGTATTTCAGCGTTTGAAAGTGTACTAGAACATTTGACACAACTCGACTTAGATTTCCTGTTGTTGCCAGGAGATTTAACCCAGCATGGCGAACCTGAAAATCACGCTTGGTTGCAACAGCGCTTAGCCCAGCTACCTTTTCCCGTCTATGTTGTTCCTGGTAATCATGATGTTCCTGTACTTTTAGCCGATCAACAATCAATTGCTTTTGCAGATTTTCCCTACTATTACACTAAGTGTGGCTATGAAGATCCACGCCAGATTTACTACATTCGTGAGTTGCTACCTGGAGTGAAGCTGATTGGATTGAATTCTAACTTTTTTAATGACCAAGGTGAGCAGGTGGGATGTTTGGATATCAAACAGCTACGTTGGTTAGAAGAAGTGCTGGCGGCATCTGGTGATGAATTAATTTTGGTAATGGTGCATCATAATGTGGTTGAGCATTTGCCCAATCAATCGCGTCACCCACTGGCAAATCGCTATATGCTGGCGAATTCAGCACAATTGTTGCAGTTACTCAGCCGCTACGGAGTCAAACTAGTGTTTACTGGACATTTGCACGTTCAGGATGTTGCTTATTCACAAGGGGTATATGATATTACCACCGGTTCTTTAGTGAGCTATCCTCATCCTTATCGGGTGCTAGAATTTCGTCGGGATAGCCAAGGTAGAGAATGGTTGCAAATTTTATCCCATAGAGTAGAGTCAGTACCTGACTTTCCGAATTTGCAGCAGTCATCACGGCAGTGGATGGGCGATCGCTCTTTCCCATTTTTAATCAAACTACTAACTAACTCTCCATTAAACTTACCATTATCGCAGGCAAAAGAATTAGCTCCTGGTTTGCGTGACTTCTGGGCGACTATTGCCGATGGTGATGCCGTGTTAGACTACCCCCATTTTCCCCAAGAAGTGCGCCACTACATTCAAACTTATGGTGCATCACAGCCCAACTCAAGCATCGCCAGCAGTCAAACTCTGACTTTGATTGATAATAACAGCACACTTTTGCTGAATTAAGCAATTTTAGATTTTAGATTGGGCATGGGGCATGGGGCATGGGGCATGGGGCATGGGGCATGGGGCATGGGGCATCAGGGGAAAATCTCCTCTAGTTCGCCAATTTCCAGTGCCCAGGAGTTATTTAATTTTGAATTTTGAATTTTGAATTTTGAATTGATTTGTCCCCAGTCCCCACTTATTGATTTTGCCGGCAAATTCCAAATGCTGAAGTATAGGCGTGTAAGAAGGTTCTGCCGCCAACAGGGCCGATTTCACCACCACAGAAAAAGCCACCTACAGGAATATCTTTGAGGTAACGCCCAAAAAGTTCCGAATCAAAATTGGGTTTACCATATAGTCCTTCACCTCTTCCCAGACAGGCAAACATCAAAGCAGCTACGGCAGATGGTTCGGAGTTCCGTTGATCTTGATAACTTTGAAGGAGTAACTCTAAATCTTCGGCAGAGGCTTCGGCATCGCGGAGGTGGAATTGCAGCCTTTGACCGGGACGAACGCGATCGCCAATTGCGATCGCTCCTGCTGTAGGATCTACACCTAGAATACCGCGAATTAAAAAGTCTCCCTGCTGTAAAGCTAGCTTAAATTCATCCATTGCCACACCCACAAACAAGGAGTGTTGTGCTAAAGTTCGTTCCTCTTCACTGAGACTGGCAATCAAATCTCGTAATACAACTAAAGGCACTTGCTCATCTAACTCTAGAATGATATTGCGATCGGCTTTTGTGACTTGCAACGGTTTGCCAATAGGCCTGCATCCTTGGGCGACAATCGTTTCCAAAACAATATTCCCAGTCAAAGCTATGCCAATAGTGCCCTCACGATACAAGCTTTGACCCAAATCGCCATAGTCATCTTTACAAAATAAGGCAACACGACCACCCATACCCCCGCCACTAGCTTGTCCCCCCACTATTACCGATCCTGGATAAGCAAAATCCAGCCCCTGCAACAAATCGTTGATTCCAGAGGCGAAAGAACTAGACAGCAAAATGAACTGGGGTGTTGGTGATGGTGGTACACCAACCAAATCAAGCCAAGCATCTGGAGAACTGTCCAAGTCAGGTAATTCTTCAGCAACAACATGAAATACTTGAACCTGCACCCCTGGAAGGTGCGCTAAAGTCAAACTGATAGCTGGTTCAGCTTCTAGTTCTTGGGTTTGTCCGCTAACTGTGGTCCCAATTACACCTCCACCACTACAGCCAATTAGCACTGGCACAGAAAGTTTTTCAGCCAACAAAGGTAATAGTCGAGAATACTCACTCGTAAAAGCAGACGAAATGAATACCAGCCCTAAATCCGCAGGTGCTGTTAACGATGAGACAGCTCGTTGTACCACATCTGCGACTGCTGCTTCCAATGAATGATGGGTTGATAGGGCGTTTGCCCACTGCATTTGGTCTGCCATGAGTTTTGGGCTTCTTTTGCTTTTTAGGCTAGTAGTTTTTGATTTTCCATTTTGAGAAGAATTGCATCCTACAAGAGTTGACCCCAGTTGTTTGTATTCGCCATCCCAGGAAACCGGGGTTGTCATTCCCTAATACATGCATCTAAATATATTGTATGATTATCTATCTGTAGTACTGATTCCATAAAATCTTAAAAAATAAAGGTGAATGCATTATAAATGTCACGGTTTGCTGTATTGGTTAGAGATCGATAGACTCAAACATTAACTTAATTATCAGCCAAGTGGTTAAAATGGTTAGTAATAAAACCAAAAACTGCCATTTTTGAAGTTTTTCTATACTAGTACTAACAACACACAACGAGACTAAAACAATGACCAACATTCAAGAAACAGCAAAGGGCGACATCCAAGAACAAATCCAACAAGAAGTGGAACAAGCACGTACTGTCTGTGATATCAGTGGTAGCAACTCACCAGAGTGTGCTGCTGCTTGGGATGCAGTAGAAGAATTACAAGCCGAAGCTTCTCACCAACGCCAAAGCAAGCCAAAAAACTCTTTTGAACAGTATTGTGATGATAACCCAGACGCAATTGAATGCCGAGTTTACGATGACTAGAAATTGAGACCAGCAAATTTTTTGTTTGTTTACTCAGCAGCTAACCAGGATCTATTTACTGATATCTTGCACCTTGGCATCACTCCGGTCTAAAATCACACTCTTACCTTTTCACCATGTTTGCCAACTGGTAGAGAATTGGTGAAACATCCAGAGTTAAGCATTTATATTGGGTAAGTAAACCTTTACACCCTATAAAACTCGGGTTTTTGTTCAAAACTACTAAATGTATGGGCGATGGGTTAGTTTTCTAACTCTTCCTGATGCTACTACATATCAGTAGGTGCAAAATCAAAATTTAGAATCTTAGAGTTGCTTGTTGTTCTGGCAAATAGAAAACTCAGGAAAATCAATTAACTAAGTTGCAAAATTTCATTTTGTAATACGGATTGCAAAAATTTTTGTAACAAATTAGCTAGCTGTAGGGGCGTGCATTTGTGCGCCCCTACAAACGTATTTTATAGTACAGTCTGTTTAGTGTTAGACCTAAAAACCTTGAACTACGTAGGTTAGAACAGCCCTGCGTTAGTGTTAGGGAAGCGGTAACACCCAACTTAAAATTATCCTTGAGGTAATGAAATTTTCTCTTTTTACGTCTTGCGACGGCAGTCGCTACAACGGGAGGAACCCACGCTACGCGCTGCTTCTTCTTTGCGTCCTTAGCAGTAGCCTGTCTTGAAAAGTAATTTTCACAACTGGCATAGAATTGCTATAGTTAATAGCTTAGAAGTATGTCCGAGTTGATTTAGTTGAACAAAAATTTCTCATACTAATTTGGGTATCATTTGCGTAATTTAGAAATTTCTACTCACTACTGTCTACTCACTTAAACTGAAAATTACAGTTTACAACGTAGATTTGTATCTGTTATAGATATTCACTTTTGGTTAAAAATGTTTTATTTATCATTTGAGAAAGACTATGGATTATAATGTTTGGTTTCGCCCTTTTGTCTGGATTGATTATCGACTAGCAGTATTATTTTTGGTAATTATTCCCCTAATTCTGCTGATTTGGGCATTTGTGCAAAAAGCAGAAAGCATACAACGGTTGTTAAGTATATACTGGCGAGTATCAAGCCTGCTGGCAATAACTGTTTATCTCATGATTGCCCAGTATCCAGTTAGCTTTATTTCTGGATTGATGGCTCGGATTTTGATCCCAATTTCACTATGGTTTTGGGTGGATCTCAACGATGAAATTGAGTATCAAACCAGTGGATCTTTAAAGTTTATTTTTACTTCTTGGCGCTGGGCTACAACTGTTTATTGTCTTTTAGGCGCAGTAGCTTCTACGCTTTTTTTAGGTTGTGCTTTTTCTGGTAATCTGCTGAAGACGCCCTATTGTCGCGTCTGGTTTGAGGCTCCGTTAATGTTTAAAGAATATTTTCATGCTAATAGCAAAGCTGAGTTCTTAGGTTTTCTTGGCATAACTAGTTTAGTAATTTATGTGCTGTACCTAAGTTATTTTGTCCTCATTAAGCTAGGCAAGCAGGGACGCACAGCTACACCTCAATAATAGTTGTTTTGCTTCAATTCAAAATTGAAAATTTCAACTTCAAAAAATGAATTCCATTGGTAAGCGACTGGAACAATATACTGCTAAACGCCCCCAAGAAGTCTTACTGGTAACGGTAGAAATTGCTGGAGAAGAAGATACAATTGCTGTTTTCAAAGGTTTTTCTAGTTCTTTGATGCACCCAACAGCATTCGATCCAGATGTGCCCGTTTTCCCAGATGGGGCAATTATTCTCAACATTGACCGAGTAGCTAGTCCTTACAATCCTGAAGCACCTCGTTATATTCAACAAGGAGTTTCTTGGGAAGCTATGCAAGCTCTATTATCAGAAGTAGGAGTCTAAGTAATTAATAATTTATATTTACTCACTGACTATCGTAGCTTGCCCTTTAGTTACCATACTTAAAATAGCTAAAATCCCGGATGCCAGAGGCTTTCAATCCGCTAATCGGTTGGATGATACTTGCAAAACAATTACCGCAATATTGAACTGTGGTAGATTCTGTTGAAACGATAAGTTGCGATCAACTGTTATGAAAACATCAAACTCTACCTCAGCGAGGGCAAGAAGTTGACGATTCTTGACTCCCGCCCATTTCATCTGTGGAACTGTTTTCACTTCGTAGCCAGAAAATTCTCTCGCAAATTTCCGATCAATACACTCATCTAGAAGCAGCCTCATATTATGCCACCATAGCGATGACCTGTCTTCCAGCTTCTTCCAGGAATGCAAGGACTTGCTTTCTAGTTACAGTTGGGAAGCCGCCTAAAAAATCATCAATTGACTCTCCTGCCATTAGATAGTCGAGAAGCGTCTGCACAGGAACCCGCGTACCAGTAAAAACCGGAGTCCCGCCCATAATTTCGGGTGATGCGCTAATGATTGAGGAGTTCTTAAGCATAGCTATTTGATCGTTCCTGTTCTCATGTTTATAGTTTAGCTATATCTGAGTCAGAGTTCCCAAACTGCTCTCCCAGCGATCGCGGTCTACAAATGGGTCTAAATTGCCATCTCAAATTGTCTTCAATTTTGACTTTTAAATTTAAAAAATGTCCCGTTCTGGATACACGCTTCCCGTTTTTGCCTGCGCTGCGGCTGTTGCTGCTTTACACTGGTTACACGATCGCCAGCCCTTAACTCTAGCGTCGATAGATCTAATTGAACCAAACCAAATCGCAGAAATCCCAATTGAACAGGTAGCGGGACTGTCTGAGAATACAGCTTTGGCAATTACCCGTAGTGACCCTGGTGATAATCTTGACTTGACTAAAGATACACCGATTTGGGCATTGGTGGAATGGCGAGAAGAGGGTGAAGAGGCTGTAATTATTCAAGGTGGCGAAGGAATTGGCAGACAGGCGAATGCTGACGACCAGCCGGCTATTTATGCCTATGCTCGGAGGTTGTTGCAAGAGAATTTGCAACGGATGTTGGCAGGCAAAGAAAAAATCACGGTGACGATTATTCTACCCCAAGGGCGATCGCTTGCTGTTCGCACTTCAAATTCTGCTTTTGGTGTGGTTGAAGGACTTTCGCTTTTAGGCACAACCGGCATTTCCCAACCTTTAAGTACTCCCGACCAACTTGCAGCTTTTCGGGCTGAGTTACAAAATAAAGCTAGTCGTTTTGAGAGTTTGGTATTTTGTATCGGCGAGAATGGTCTAGATTTAGCGCGAAAACTAGGAATTAATCCCGAACAATTGGTGAAAACTGCTAACTGGCTTGGCCCAATGCTAGTAGAAGCTGATGTGCTGGGTGTGAAAGAAATCTTATTATTTGGCTATCACGGCAAGCTGATGAAGTTAGCAGGAGGGATTTTTCACACCCATCACCACCTAGCTGATGGACGCCGGGAAATTTTAGCAGCCCACTGTGCGATCGCCGGTTTAAAATCACCAGATATCCAAGCTATATTTGACAGCCCTACCGCCGAAGCCGCATTAAAATACTTACGCTCCCTAGACGCTTCCACGGGGAGTGATTGGGTAAATCAAGTTTACAGTGCGATCGCCCAAACCATCGACGCTCGTTCCCAAGAATACATCCAAAGCCATAGCCAAAGAGGCACAGAAGTTACAGTCTGTGGTTCTGTTCTGTTTGACCGCGATCGCAAAATTATCGTGAAGAGTGAAACTGGTGGTCTGCTAGTGGGAAAATTATGTTAACTTATTATGAATAATCGTAAACAATTCACATAAATAATCTTTTAAGTAATCTCTTTCGTGTAAGTTTATCCTTCTAATACCATCTCCGACTCAGAAAATAGACGACCGCATATAAATACGCGTTTGTCAAGGTTGTTTATACCATTATCAGCCTGCCCAGGCTGAATAATAGCATCAAGCTATAAAGATCCCAGGGCATCATTTATCCTTCACAGACATAACTCTCCCCGTCATGAATACAGCGGTGACTCTACCAACAGAACAGGCTCCCGAAACATTAGAAAACTTTGGGCAGCTGAATCGCCAATTGATTGTGATTTTGGACTTCGGCTCCCAATATTCCGAGCTGATTGCCCGTCGCATCCGCGAGACTCAAGTATACTCTGAAGTTTTGTCTTATCGCACTAGTTCTGCACATTTGCGCCAACTCAATCCTAAGGGAATCATCCTCTCTGGTGGGCCGAGTTCGGTTTATGGCGATAAGGCTCCCCATTGTGACCCAGAAATCTGGAATTTGGGAATACCCATCTTGGGTGTTTGCTACGGAATGCAGCTGATGGTGAATCAATTGGGTGGGGAAGTGGCAAAGGCCGACCGGGGCGAATATGGCAAAGCATCATTATATATAGATGATCCCACAGATTTGCTCACCAATGTTGAAGACGGTACTACCATGTGGATGAGTCACGGAGACTCAGTTACCCAAATGCCACCGGGGTTTGAATTGCTGGCGCATACAGAAAATACCCCCTGTGCTGCCATTGCTGACCACGAAAGAAAACTTTACGGCGTGCAGTTTCATCCAGAGGTAGTACATTCACTTGGCGGCATAGCATTAATTCGGAATTTTGTCTACCATATCTGCGATTGCGAACCCACTTGGACAACAGCGGCTTTTGTGGAAGAAGCAATTCGGGAAATTCGCGCCAGAGTTGGTGAAAAGCGGGTGTTGTTGGCATTGTCTGGGGGTGTGGATTCTTCAACTTTGGCCTTCTTGTTATATAAAGCCATTGGTGACCAGCTAACTTGTGTGTTTATTGACCAAGGCTTTATGCGGAAATACGAGCCAGAGCGATTGGTGAAGCTGTTCCAAGAGCAGTTTCATATTCCTGTAGAATACGTGAATGCTCGCGATCGCTTTTTAGCCAACATTTCTGGCGTTACAGATCCTGAAGAAAAACGTCGCCGCATCGGACACGAATTCATTCGAGTATTTGAAGAAACATCTAAACGTCTCGGCCACTTTGATTATCTGGCTCAAGGGACTCTTTATCCAGATGTCATCGAATCTGCTGATACCAACGTCGATCCCCAAACTGGTGAACGCGTAGCAGTGAAAATTAAGAGCCATCACAATGTCGGTGGTTTACCCAAAGACTTACGATTTAAATTAGTGGAACCACTGCGGAAACTATTTAAAGATGAAGTCCGCAAAGTTGGGCGTTCCATTGGTTTACCAGAAGAAATTGTTCAACGCCAACCTTTCCCTGGCCCTGGTTTGGCAATTCGGATTCTGGGTGAAGTCACCGCCGAACGCTTAAATATTTTGCGCGATGCCGATTTAATTGTGCGCCAAGAAATTAACCAACGCGGCTTGTATCATAGCTTTTGGCAAGCATTTGCTGTATTGCTGCCAATTCGTAGCGTTGGTGTTATGGGAGATCAACGTACCTATGCTTACCCCATCGTTTTGCGGATTGTCACTAGTGAAGATGGCATGACAGCAGATTGGGCAAGAGTGCCTTACGATGTGCTGGAAGTGATTTCTACTCGAATTGTCAATGAAGTCAAAGGGGTGAATCGGGTGGTTTATGACATCACTTCCAAGCCGCCTGGAACCATTGAATGGGAATAAGTTAGTTTTTGGTAAGGGGAAGATGAGTTTTTCTTTCCCTTTCACTAAATACTAAAATTGGGAAAACATCGTCAGGTTTCGATCCCACCATGCAAACACCACAAATAGGGCAAACAGCGAAAAGTGCGAACCCTATGAAACTAATTTTCATGCCTGGACTCAACAGCAGGCTAACTTATTGCGTCATTACCAATGGAGTCAATTAGATTTGTCCAATTTAATTGAGGAAATTGAATCCTTGGGCAGAAAAGAACGCCAAAAATTGAGAAATTGCCTCAGTATCTTAATTGGACATTTGCTGAAATGGCAATATCAAGCAGAACAACGTAGTCGGAGTTGGTTAGCTACAATTCGCGTGCAAAGGCGGGAGACTCTGAAGTTGTTGAATGAAAATCCTAGTTTAAAATCTTATTTAGCAGAATTACTCCAGGAAGCTGATGAAAATGCTAGAGATTTAGCATCAGGAGAAACAAATTTGCCGCTGTCAATTTTTGCGCAACAATGTTTATATTGATTGGAGAATATTATTAGCGATCGCTTTTATCCAGGCTCATCTGCAAGTAATCAGATGATGGAATAATACCATACAACTAAAGTTTACAAAAATTATCAATTTGATTAAGTTATGTTGATTTTACGCGAATATTTCTCAATAACTCAACGAATTTGCCTTGTTTGAGGAGTTGACTAATTACAGGCTTTTTTGATATTCTCAAATTCTTGGTTATTATTGGCTACTGCTATAACTACTTTGATTTGTGTCAAGTTCAAGGTATAAATTTTTAATTTTTAGAAGGGCAGCTTGATGGTAAAAGTAGCTCCTTGCCCAACGCCAGGACTAGCAACTTGAATAGAGCCGCCATGTAATTCCACCAGATGACGGGCGATGGCCAAACCCAGCCCTAAACCGCCTTGTTTGTAATTGGAATGTCCTTGATGATAGCGTTCAAAAACGTAGGGCAGAAACTCTGGGCTGATGCCAATACCAGTATCGCTAACTGTGATTTCGGCATGAGAGCCATTGCGAAACAATCTAACTTCTACTTGTCCTCCTGACGGGGTAAATTTAATAGCGTTGGCGAGTAAATTTCCGAAAACTTGCAGCAAACGGTTGATATCGCCGGAAATTGTGGAAATTGACCTGTCAATTATGGACTCTAAGCGAATATTTTTGGCGTTTGCAGATGGATAAGCAGTTTCTATTGCTGCGCCTACAACTGCTCCGAGATTCACTTGGCTGACCTCAAGTTGTAGCTTACCTTGGACGATGCGAGACATATTTAGTAGGTCTTCGAGAAGTTTTTCCTGAGACCTAGCATTGCGTTCGATGGTTTCGAGAGCTTTAGCAAGGTTGGCTTCATCGAATTTGCGAGTCCGCAGCAGTTGTACCCAGCCCAGAATGGCGTTGAGCGGAGAGCGCAGGTCATGGGAAACCATTGCCACAAACTCATCTTTAGTGCGGTTAGCAGCTTCGGCTTGGGCGCGGGCGACTTGCTCAAGTTGGAAAAGTTGGTTGCGTTCGGCTTCTAAGTGTTTGCGATCGTCAATATCTGTACTCGTACCAAACCACTTGATGATACTTCCTTGTTCGTTCTTGATGGGCACACCTCGTACTAGATGCCAAGAAGAGCTACCATCGCGTTTTTGATAGCGGATTTCCTGTTGGTAAAGTTCCCCTCTTTGCAAGGCTTGAGTCCATCCTGCCATAGCTCCTTCAATGTCGTCTGGATGAATAACTTTTTGCCAGCCAAACCCTATCGCTTCCTCAACGCTTTGCCCAGTAAATTCATACCAGCGTTCATTAACATGTTCGCATTCGCCCTGAGCATTGCAGATCCAGACAAGCTGTGGCATGGCATTGCATAAGTAGCGGTAGCGTTCTTCGCTTTCACGCAGGGCTAGTTCGGCACGTTTGCGTTGGGTGAGGTCGAGAACGAAGCAGACGCTATAACCGTTGTCCTTTGTGCTTTCTATCCGGGCAATTCCCAGTAAAACTGGAATACGAGTACCATTTTTGTGAAGATATTCCTTCTCGAAAGGAGTGCAAACACCAGAGACTTCCAGTTCTTGAATTTTTTGTTGGTCGAGGGTTTGATATTCTGGCGGTGTCATGGAATTCCAGCGGATGATTCTGGCTGCCAAATCTTCACGAGTGTAGCCGAAGGTTTCTAAGAAAGCGTCATTTGCTTCATAAACTCGACCGCTGAAGTCGCCGAAATAAATACCAACTATATTAGATTCGACAATGCGGCGGAACTTAGCTTCACTCTCTTGCAAAGCAACTTCGGCACGTTTGCGATCGCTAATATCTGTCGTACTACCCACGGCCCTAATTACCTGGCCATTAGCATCTCGTCTAATCACTCCCTGATCCAGCACATATCGATATTCCTGGTCTTTATGTCGTGCCCGATACTCAACCGTATAGTGATTTTGATTAGCAGAAATTATAGTGTGGAAGCGATCGACTAAACGCTCTCTATCTTCGGGATGAATTTGCTCTTTCCACCATTGATGGGTTGTTGGTATCTCCTTTAAGGAGTAACCCAAAATTTTAGTTAATCCTTCAGTTCTCTCAACCCTGTCGGTTTGCAGATCCCAGTCATAAATTAGGCAATTAACGGCCGCCGCTGCTAGTTGGAAACGCTCGTTGCTTAAACGTAGCTGTTCCTCGGTTTGCTTACGTTCTGTGATATCAAAGGTTGTACCGATGATTTGGCGTGGCGAACCATCAGGATTTCTGGTGAATATCGTATCTCTACTAAAAAACCAACGCCATTCTCCATTGACGTGTCGCATCCGATATTCATTTTCCACGATGCTGCGATCTTGAGTTGAGCCAAGTTCTTGGAATAGATTAGGAAATCGAGCTAAATCCTCAGGATGCATGATTTTGGGTAAGAACTGTGTTCCCATTTGTTGAATTTGCTCTTGGGTATAGCCAAGCAATTTACTAACCTGACTATTAATATAGACATTCTGCTGTTTAACTAAGTCGTAAACATACAACATTCCAGGAGTAGTTTCAGCAATGCGTTCAATAAACTGCTGACTCTGGCGCAATCTTTCCTGTGCTTGGTATTTCTCAGTTACATCCCGCCAGGAAGCAACAAACCCATCTCCCATTTTGGTGATGCGAATATCGATAGTTTTAGTTAGCAGCTGGTTGCTATCAAAATTGGAAGTGTAGATGAGTGACTCTTTCACCAAAGGATTACCCGTTTCTACAACTTGGCAACACTCATTAAACAAGTCACTTTCTCGAAAATTCGGGAGAATTTCGCACAGTCCTTTACCAAGCTGTTTCTCCTTACTTATGTGGCTAAATTCACAAGCCGCCGCATTTACATAATCAACACAAAAATCAAGTATTTCACCCATCTGGTTACGAATGGCTGAGTAAATGCCAAAACAGTCGAGCATATTTTCCACCGAGGTGCGAAAACGTTCCTCACTGCCTTGTAGTTGCTGGCGTAACTGAGTGTTTTTAATTGCTGAGTAGATAGTAGAACGCAAACGTTCTGCTGTTGTCTGCCCCTTGATCAGATAATCTTGGACACCACTTTTCATCGCCTGGACAGCTACAGACTCGTTGCCATATCCTGTTAACATAACTACAGCTGGCATAGTTGCCTTTGACTGCTGCCGTAATTCTGCTAGAAATTCCAGTCCATCCATGTCTGGCAGCAGAAAGTCTAATAATATTCCCTGAGGCTGCAACTGTTGACATAATGCCAACGCTTCTTCTCCCGATTCTGCGGCGAGAATTGTGTAGCTGTGTTCTTGGTCTTGCAGAAGATAGCGACGATAAACCTGTCGGTCTTCAGGAGAATCATCAATGATTAAAACGGTTAGCGGTTGTACCATGACTACTTGCTAACAGCATCAGGGAGAATGACGATATCTAACCAATAAGTTATAAAACTTTGAATAGTTTGTACCAATCTGTTGATGTCGATTGGTTTGAGAATATAACTACTAATGCAATATCGATAGCATACTTCAATATCTCTGGGGTTAGAAGAGGTGGTAAATACAACCACCGGAATATTTTTCAGGTCTCGATCCTGTTTGATTTGCTCTAAAACTTCTCGCCCATCGGTTCCTGGTAAATTCAGGTCGAGCAAAATAATTGAGGGACAAGGGAATTTTTGAGAATCAGTGTAGGGGCCTGTGTGGTAAAGAAAGTCCAGGGCCTCATCGCCATCAGTGCAGCGAAAGATGGGATTAATTACAGCTTCTCGGCGCATGACTCGACATAACGCTTCAAAGTCTTCATCGCTGTCTTCAATCACCAGCAAAGGTTGGGCGGTTTTGGCAATCATGAATTCAGTCTCCTGCTTGTAGCGTGAAATAAAACGTAGTACCTTCGCCGTAGGTTGACTCCACCCAGATTTTACCGCCATGTCGCTCCACAATTTTTTTTGTGATGGTTAATCCTGCCCCTGTACCACCACCATATTTGCTTGGCCCGTGTAGCCGTTTGAAGATGCGGAAAATCGCCTCAAAGTGTTTTTCTCTAATGCCAATGCCGTTATCGCGCACGTAGAACGTCACTGGTGCAGGTAAAGCGGCTTCGATATAGCCAATTTCAATGCATTTTTCGGGTTTGTCGTTGTATTTAATGGCGTTGGCAATCAGATTGTTAAAGACTTCACCTACTTGGACGCGATCGCAATACACTGTTGGTAATGGTCTAGGAATACGGATTTCTACCCCCATCTCCTCAATTCGGGCACTCAACAAATCTAAATTTCGCTTTACTACACTATTAATATCAGTGTGCTGCATAGAGAGATCCACTCTTCCCAAGCGGGAAAAATGTAGCAGCGAATCAATTAAATCTTCCATCCGCTGAGTTAAACGAATTAAAGTTCTTAACTTTTCCTTACCTTCTTCGTTGAGAATTTCGCCGTAGTCTTCTATGAGGAAATTGGAATAATTATGAATCCCGCGCAGTGGTTCTTTCAAATCATGGGAAGCAATATAGGCAAAAGCATCTAATTCATTATTACTGCGTTCTAGTTCAATATTTAGCTGCGCTAATTCATCTGCTTTTCGCAACACCACACCAATAATAGCGCTTCTCAACTCCAGTGCTGCATTCACCTCACAAGCTTTCCAACTCAGAGATTTTAAACGCACTGTTTCTTTCCATGACTCAAAGGATTTCCGGGGTGATAGATGTAAACTACCGTTTCCAGTTACCTCCACAGGCTTATTTGGGTTACCTCCCCAATTGACAGTTCGCAGCACCTCTGGGCGAAACCACAGAACGTAGTTTTTCTGAACTTTGGAAAATGAAAGCGTCATCAAGCCACTAGCTACATCCCGGAATTTTTCTGCCTCTGGATAAATTTGTGATAGCGAATCAGTGTAAAAAATTTCTTCCTGGACGTTTTGATGAATCCATTCAATTAAATTTTGAATATCTGGTTTTTCAGGAGTGCCACCAACTGCAAAATATTCTTTTTCAAAAAATACCACTGCTCCTTGGGCATTCACAAGATTTAGTAGATTCGGTTGATGCTGAATTAAACCTTCAATAAAGTTATTTCCTGCTGACATGTACTCTACTAACTTGCTATGAACTGATTTCAACTGAATTTTAGATTCACTATCTTCGCTATCCTCTTTTGCACTCAGTTCTACAGATGTAATTTGTCCTAAAAATTCACACGCATTACGAATTTCATATGGGACATATTTAGGTGATTGATGATGGCAAGCAATTAACCCCCATAATTTTTGGTTTTTCATAATGGAAATTGACATTGATGCCGTTACGCCCATATTATGCATATATTCAATATGTAAAGGCGAAACACTCCGCAACACTGACTTACTTAAATCTAAAGGCTGCCCAGTCAAAGGATTATTTATAGGCAAAATTGCTGCTGGTTGATAGTCAGCATTGGGTATGAGCCGCAGCCAATTTTGGCTGTAGAGTAGCCTAGCTTGCACGGGAATATCAGAAGCTGGATAATGTAACCCTAAATAAGATGTCAGATATTCTGGCTTTTGTTCAGCAATGACAACGCCATTCCAATCCTTATCAAAGCGATAGACCATCACTCGTTCAAAGCCAGTTATTTTTTTGACTTCTTGAGCAAGAATTTGGCTGAGTTCTAGAACACCTGATGCCGCCTGTAATTTAGATATACCCTGTTTCACTAAATGATAAAATTTAAAGAATCCATTACTTTTTTCTAAAAATGTCGGTTCTAATTCGAGAATCAAAATTTGATGTAGCCGATGAATAATCGCATCATAATGTAAATTTTTAATCCCAAATTTTATGGTAATTTCTAGAGGATTTACAATGTTTAAATCGTCTTGAGATAAACAATCTTTTAATAAATTAATTTGCTCAGATTCCAAAAAAATGTTTAAAGATTGGTTTAGTAATTGTTCTGGTTTTATGCCAATTAAAGAATAAGTATTATTGCTGCACTGGAGGATAGTTAACTCTGGTTCTTTTAATACCAAAAGAACTCCATGAGGTTGAATATAGCCAGGAATATGAATTGGCTCTCGATCGCAGTTAGTGAGGTCAACTTGAAAGGGAATGCTAATATCGTTAGTGTTCACGTTTTAGTACCAATGGATGACTAGTGTCCGATCGATGTACCTCAGCCTAAAAATGGTCTCTAAATTAGTTGCAAAATTTTTGTTTAAATATATCTCAAAAACCACAACTAAAATTTATTATAAAATTATTTTTAGCAGATTTTATCAGGAAACTAATAACAATTTATGAAAATTAAATTTATTTACCTCAATAAATTTAGGGGTCTGGAAAGTTTAATCTAGAGAAGAATATCAATGTCAGAGAAAAATTAGCTGTAAATTGAATAATAAGTAAAAGAGTTGAGTTTTTTTCTAGAAAAATAGGCGCGATCGCAGTAAAATGACCAATAATGTGGCCACTGAGAAAGTAAAACAAGTAGGTCATTAGCAATTAAATTTTATTCTATCAACGTTAATGGAAATGTTATGGAACCTCCTCTCCCTCTTGCTGGCTTAAACATCCTCGTAGTTGATGATGATGAGGATAGCCGCTTCTACGTTACAACTGTATTGGAGGCAGATGGAGCATCCGTTACAGCAGTTGCATCAGCAGCAGCCGCATTAAAAGTACTACCAGAATTGCAGCCTGATATCTTGATATGTGATATTGCTATGCCTAATGAAGATGGTTACACCCTCATCCGCAAAATACGAACGCTGCAACCAGATATCTGTGGCAAACTCCCTGCCATCGCCTTAACTGCTTATGGCGATCGCGAGTACCGTAATATTGCTCTAGAAGCAGGTTTTCAGATGCATGTGTCTAAGCCAGTCGATCCAGGCGAATTAGTGGCGATTGTTGTAAATTTAGTTGATTCTTTTAATAGTCATTAGTCATTTCTGATTAGTCATTCTTCTTGTCCCCGCGTCAGAGTATCCCCCTTATGCCTTGCTCTCAAAACTAATTTGCTCAGACTTGTATCCCGGTGGCTCGACGTGAATTAAAATCCTCACTGGACGAAACCGTTCTTCTAATCGGCTTTCTACTTCTTCGGTGATCTGGTGAGCAGTTTGTACATCTGGTGTCTCTACGATTAAATGCATTTCAATGAACACCTGACGACCAAGAACACCCCGAGAAGCGATATCATGACAGTTGATTACACCAGGGACAGAAGTAGCGATCGCATGAATTACTTCTGGTGCGATCGCCATTTGATCTACCAACCAAGGTAAATTCTCTTTTAAAACTGACCAGCCACTCCAAAATACCAACAAAGCTACGGGGAAAGCCAACACTACATCCATCCATTGATAACCCAGCCAAACTCCGATCAAGCCGCCAATTACAGAAATTGTCACCCAGATATCGCTCATGGTGTGTGTAGCATCAGCTATGAGAATCGGGCTACCTACCCGCCTACCTACAGCACGTTCGTAAAACGCGACAAAAATATTTATACCCAACACAATTAGTAATAACGACAACTCAGGTAGTGATATTTTCACGGGTTCACCACCCTTGAGAATTCGCTCAATTGCTCCTTGGAGAATTTCAAAACAGGCTATTCCTAAAAAGGCTGCGATCCCTAATGCTCCCACTGCTTCAAACTTGCTGTGTCCGTAAGGATGCTCGCGATCGGGTTGGGGAGAAGAAAATTTACTGGCGATTAATCCTAAAACGTTGTTGGCACTATCGGTAACACTATGCAAAGCATCAGCTAATAAACTCAAAGAACCTGTCCACGAACCAACTATTGCTTTTAATCCCATTACAAACAGATTAAGTACTAAGGTGATAATTAAAACCTTTCGTACTTCGGCACGGTTATCGGCAGTCATAGATTATTTATCACATCAAGTTCTATGACTTCTAATGTAAAACTCAAAACATCAATAAATACAAATAAAATGTATCAAAGTCTTACACAATAAGAACTATTTCTCTCTTTAGCTGACAATTTTTATTCTAGCTATTGAGATTATTTATAAATAATATTAGCTACAATTTAGATAAACAGTGATATTAGCTCTGTTAAGAACAGCATATTTTTAGCATTAATACTAAGAAGATTTTAATTAACTTTATTTGTATGCGAATACTCTGAACAGATTAAACAGCCTGTATTAAAAATTGGTTTTAATAGTTTGCTCTCTCAACACTTGCCATTCTGGATATTAATTAACCAAGGACTATAGCGCTTCTCATTTCAATGATTAGGGTAGCACTGCTGTGCTACCCTACGAAAAGTCCTGTTCATCTGTGGTTAATTATTTTTTTCTGTACCTTACGTTTCTGGGAACCGCTATAACCCTGACTACTTATTCCAGTAACATTAGTAATTATCAAGAAGTTTAATACAAAGCTAATGTCTTCAACTCCTCTAACACTCAACCTAGTTGAAGGTTCTGTGTCCTTCAGTTTTTCACCCCAAGCAGCACGAGAATTAAAGGCAGCAATAGATCAGTTAATGGAACGCCTCAAAGCTGGCGCTGCTAAAGCCAGTCCTGGCGGCAGTAAAGCGACTCCCCAACCCCCCCTGGAATATCGTTACACTGGCGAAGTCTTTTTAGAAGTTTTCTGTAACCCTAATATTTGGCCGAGTCCCTTCGCAGCCAAAGTCCTGCTGACTGTTCGCAATATTAACATCCGCGTAACTACAGAAGCCGAATTGACTCGTATCATTGATGATATTAATCAGTATTTAGACCAAGTGGGATGAGGGAGATGGAGAGTGGGGAGTGTGGGGAGATTAAAAAAAAGCTTCTTAACCTTCCTCTCCTCCCACACCTCTCCTGCACCCTACCCCCTGCCCCTCTACCTCTTTTCCATGCCCAATGCGCCATCCCCCACATTTATGGAAAAATTACCGGAGCAGTTCAACATTAGGAACCGCTCCGGTAAATGAATCCACATACTAGACTCAAGTTTAAGCACCAGAACTATTAGTTTTGATGCCTAAATTCACCTGAAAACTTGTATAATTTGAGACTCTAATGTTTCCGTATTAAAAAAACGCAAGATTCTAGATTGGGCAATGTTTACCAAAAGCCAGAGATTATCCCAGATTGGGCGTCGAATTGTTGATTGTGAAATCCACACATCAAAAATAAACTCCCAATCTCAAACCCGAAATTAAATATTGACTAGTCGTTGTCCCATTCTTCACGACCAATCAAATCACCAATGCGATCGCGTAACAAAAAGTCACATTTTTCTAATTCACATTCAACGCAAACCCACTCTCTCGCTGGGATGTATTGGCAGAGTGTATATATTGGCTGTTGTCGGCTGACCATTCCCTTTTGCACCAGTCGGCGTGCTTCGTCTTGGATGACATCCAGAGAGTAGTAATTAATAGAAGGCACCGTATTCACACTCATGGTTTTTACTCACAAATTAACACTTAGATAGTGTTCCCGCTAGCTACTAGGAACAAACATGACAGGGATTTGACTTGTGGCTATGGTTTTGTAGTTTGCTATACGGAACTAATTTCATTTTGACGCTACACATCCTGAAATTATCTCAAGAAATGTTAAGAAAGTCAACGAAAGCTGACATTTCCGAAAAATACGCTTCACAAAACAATGTCAAAGTAGTTAACGAAACCTGCTGTTGTTGTTATGTGAGTTTTATTCAACAGGTCTCAAAGCTTTGCCATTAGTGCCTTGAGGCATGATTTGGCTGGTGATAAAAGTCCATATTGCGATCGCTCACAGATCAAATAATCACCTGAAAGCTGTATCTAGAAGTGTTGGTATCTATCTCAAGGTAAACAAGATAAGGATATTTGGCAGCAACTAGGGTATAAACTATGGCAAAACTAACGGCTAAATTACACTATGAAGGCTTTTAGGCAAGCAACTGTTAACAATTTCTTAAACAAATCCGCAATTACTTGGTTAATTCCAGGGCTGATGTTACATGTTTTTTTTTAGATAAACATCTGTAGAAAGGGGGATGAGGGGATGGCTTAAGGGGGAAGGAGGGATTTTTGCTTTGCCCTTTGCCCTTTCATCCATGCCTAATGCTTATGGTCACATTAAAACAGACGCGATCTAGTCACGTCTGTAAAGTGTTTGGCGGATTTGCTGAGATCGATTTGTTCTGAAGTTACATTGTTCTTTAAGTTACTTATTCTGAAAGTTCATCATCATCTGGATCTGTGCTGTCTTCTACTGTTGTGGGATTTTCTGGCGATCGCTGATTATTCAGCTGGTTTAATAGTGCCAATACCTTATTACCACGTTCTATGGAGCGATCTTCGACAAAGATAACCTCTGGTGTGCGACGTAGCCGTACCCTAGCACCAAGTTCGCTACGGACAAAACCCGTGGCTGACTTTAAGCCTGCCATTGTTTCTGCCTTAGCTTCATCTGTACCATAAATACTGACGTAGATTTTGGCGTGTTGGAGATCGCCAGAAACATCAACATCAGTAACACTTACCATTCCTGTACCTACACGGTCATCCTTAATGCCGTTGAGCAGCATTTGGCTAACTTCCCGTTTAATCAGTTCAGCAACACGGGAAACGCGGCGATTTGTAGCCATAAAACTTTAGCCTCCTCACAGAGGTTGTACAACATAATATAGACGCAAGCTGGGTAGATAGTACCTAGCGGATGGCAATTAACGCCAAAAACAACTGTCTTTAGGGCAGAATAACAACATCGCCCTAGCCTAGATTGTACTCAAGCCCAGCATTGCACGTAGGGTGAGAGTCACGAACACCAGACTGCTGACAAATAAACCCAAAAGGGCGATTAAGGTAATTGGGCGTTTTAACAGTGGCACTAATGGTGCAAAGGTGTTGAGAAATACCCCTAAGAGCACAGTAATGAAGTAGCGGGGGTAGCGAAAGACGTTATCCCAAAATCCGTCAAACATTTGAATCTAAACTGCCTTGTTATAAACTTACGTTTGTTTTGATATGCTTTATCTACTCAATTGTAATCTATGCGGCTGGAAAATTACCCAGTTAATATAAAATATGGTTCGTCAGTTATATTAACTATATTTAGTCGCAACTATTTCGGTAAAATTGTAAATAAATGGTTATTCAAATCCCCAAAGAAACTAGCCCGCGTCCATTTTTGAAGTGGGCAGGGGGTAAAAGTAAGTTGATTCAGCAATATATTCCTTATTTTCCTAAAAATTATCAAAATTACTATGAACCATTTTTAGGTGGTGGTGCTGTTTTTTTCTATTTGCAACCAACTCAAGCAATTTTAACTGATATTAACGCCGAATTAATTAATACTTATTGCTGCGTTAGAGATAACGTTGATGAATTAATTGCGCTCCTCAAAGAACATAAAAAAGGACATAATAGAGATTATTACTACAGTGTCAGAAATAACTGTGGTGGTACTAATTTAGAAAAGGCTGCTCGTTTAATTTATCTGAATAAAACCTGTTTTAACGGTCTTTATCGAGTCAACTCACAGGGCAATTTCAATGTGCCTTTAGGCAGATATAACAATCCCAATATTTGTCCTGAAAATTTATTGCGACTAGCCTCTAAAGCACTTTCTCAGGTCAAAATTCAACAAGCAGATTTTACACAAGTACTAAACCGTGCTAATAGCAGTGATGACTTTGTATTTTTTGATCCGCCTTACCACCCTATAAGTGATACTAGCTATTTCACTGCTTATAGTCAAAATTGTTTTAGTAAAAAAGACCAAGAACTTTTGCGAGATACTTGTGCAGAGTTAGCAAGTCGTGGTGTTAAAGTAATGGTATGTAATTCTGATAGTGAATTTATTAAAAAAATTTATACAGATATCAAATTTGAAACACACACAATCAAAGCGGCGCGATCAATTAACTCAAATATCAAAAATCGAGGCATAATCGATGAACTATTAATTACATCTTTTGATAATAAAGAATTCAGGAGTCAGAATTCAGAAATCAGGATGAATGCTGTAAGACTGGCGAGTGAATCAATGAACGACATTATGTAATTAAATCAAAGTAGCATATTCTAATTGAGCAACTATTACATTCTGGATTTTGAATTCTGAGTTCTTATTCTAAAGATTTTTATTTGCCCAAGCGATGAATCTGTCTAAGCTAAAAACTGCTAATAAATTATGATTATCATTAACTCTTGCTTTTAGCCATTTACTTGCACCTTCTCGCATACCTTCACCACCTAGTATGACGATAGTCGGTGCAGGGTAATAATGCTGAATGTTCATATTCAAATAAGGAAACTTTTCATCAACCGAGCCAGGGCTTTCTTGCCATTTGCACTCGATAATTAAACCAGATGGCATTGCAGGTGAGCCAAGAATGTAAAAATCAACTTTTAAATCGGTATGATAAATTCCACTTCCGATATAAACCTCTTTACCATAGCGTTTTGGTAATAAAGCCGCATTTGATACAATTTCTTTGGAGACATAATTCCCTACTTGGAAATAATTATGCCCATTCAAAATTGCTTCTACATTGATTTCTAAAATTCTCCCTGCCTTATTTGCCCGCCCACCTTGAGTCAGAGCCATCCTAAATTCCTCTGCCAAAAGTACTGCTTACTCTAGGATTCCATAGAAGCAGTAATAAATGGTCAGTTGCTGAATATGAATTTTTGTTTAGAGTACAAAAATTTGGTAATTTTGTACTAAATAAATACACATGTATTAATAATTTGAATAAGAAATCAGTTATTAATTCAAGTAATAATTTTCTTTTGGGCTTTAACCCGTCTGAGCTTCAGTATTACCGTTGCGGATAGCCCATGCGATCTCTAAAAGTTGAGTCCAACGCTTTTGCAGTTGTTTAGGGGTGCATTTGATGGCTTTGGCGATCGCTTGATCGTTTTCTCGCGCAGTTTTGAACTGTAAAATTTGCTGTTGTTGTTCTGTGAGTTGACCGATAAAGGTTTCCCACTGTTGGGAAGATAAACCCAACTTTTGCTCTAAACCCGCACCTAACCATTGATGTACTAATTGCCAATGGTGTTGCTTGGCAAACTTTTCTACATGGTATTTAAACCGTTGTTGTAGATAATCACGCTGACGGCTAGTTAAACCGAGAATTTGGTCAATTTCTGGTGCTGAGAGGTCTTGGAGTTTGAGGCTTAAGTAGTCCATACAGTCAGATTGACCTTGAGACTCCAAGTATTTCATCAATTCAGCGATGACGCGATCGCGTTCTGATTCTTCCGATGGATCGAAACTGGCTTTGGCGATCATTTGCGATCGCAGTTGTTGTACCGCCGAATTACGCTGGTAAGATTCTGCTTCTTCACCCTTAGCAGACTCCACCGCCATTTCAATATCTACAGTAGTTTCTTGGGGCTGACGACGAGCAAAACCTTGGGCCCGCAAGATAATTAATTGCTGATTTGCACCGCCAGGTAAATTGATGCGACGTTTGGCGTATTGTTCTGTAAACGCCATATATTCAGCTAATTGCAGCTGAGTACGGGGCGTGTGATCCTCAGGTAATTCGTTTTCGCGGCGGAAAGCTTTAATTGCTTCAATATAAAATGCTTGTAAAAAATCTTCAATCAGGCTGTAACGAGCGTCAAAACCCAACTCAGAACCGGATATAGTTACATGGCGGTAAACCATCGCACCCAAATTGCTATGTAATTCCACCCGTCCTTGTTTTGAACCTAGTTGGTAGTAACGTAAGCACTTTTGCATCCGATGTCTTGCCAACGTCATCTGCCAAGACTTGATTTGTCCAGATGTTTGGATACGGGAGCTTTTATCGCAAATGCGTTCTACTTCCTTGGCGATGCGCTTTGCTAAAGCTTGTACGCACCTGGGTGCTGCTTTCACTTGGCCTTGCATTTCCTCACACAGCAGTTGAATCAAAGTATCACTGCTGTTAGCTGGCAATTCTTCGCCAGAAACGTGGTTTTCAAAAATTGGTGTAGAGTTTGGTAGATTGGCGACATTAGCTTTCATGACTTTTCCAGGGAGTAGTATTGCACCGTAATTACAACGCAGACACAGCGATCGAGGCTAGTCTTGGCTGGAGAATCTTTGGGCATTCATCCATCAAGACTTGCCCCATGTAATGCTCACATCTAAAGCTCATATTTAAAACTATAGGAAATAGGAAAGAGTTATAGCTATGACAATGTGTCGGTTCTTCCACAAACCACCACATAGATGCTAGTAAATGGATACGCAGCATTTCTTTAAAGTTGTTAAATGCCTTGCTCTAACGTGTGTTGCCACCATCCTGCTTATACCTACTGCGTAGGCGTAGGCCGTCGTAGACATCGCGTTTAATTATGACAATTTCAAAACTGGAGTCATTTAAATCACAATTTCCGAAACCAAGAAGTGCGCTGATGAAATTTAATTGTTATACCCATGCTGCCGCGGCTTCCCAACCTAAACCCCTCCGTATCATTACTGCTTCATCCCCCGTTAAATCCAAAATAGTAGACACTTCATATGTAGGTTCCTCGCCAGTATCTACAATGATGTCTACGAATTTGTCCAAACGGTCAAATAACTCTACCCGTGATTGAATAGTCTCTGGATCTATGTGAATCAAGCCATTATCTACTTCATCTGGTGGCACGTGTGCGGAAGTTGAGATAATCGGATTGCCCAAGGCTGCCAGCAGAGCCAAACACACAGTATGGTTTGGGACTCTAATTCCAGTAGTTTTCCGCTTGGGACTTTGCACCAATCGCGGTACTAACTTAGTAGCTGGTAGCAAAAACGTGTATGTACCTGGAATTAGGCGCTTCATAATCCGATAGGCTGTGTCACTTACGAAGGCATAAGTCGCCACATTTGAAAGCGAGGGACATAAAAATGTCAGTGGTTTATCATTTGCTAGCTGCTTAATTTGCCGCACTCGTTCTACCGCCGACTTGGCATTCAAATCACAACCGATGGCATAGACTGTATCAGTAGGGTAAAGCATGACAGCACCACTAGAGAGCGCTGACTTTATTTCCTCTATTCGGCGAATTTGAGGATTATCCGGATGGACTGGGAAAATTTTTGCCATAGGTGGGGACTGGGGATTGGGGACTGGGAAGATAAAGAGAATGACTAATGACTAATGACTAATGACTAATGAATATGAATAAGATCGCTTATCTTCAATGTCCGACAGGAATTTCCGGTGATATGTGCCTGGGCGCTTTGGTCAGTTTGGGTGTTCCTGTGGAGTATTTAATTGAAAAACTCAATGGGTTGGGAATCGAACAGGAATATCAGTTAACGGCAGAACTTGTGCAACGGAATGGTCAGCAAGCGACTAAAGTCCATGTGGATTTAATAGACCATCATCACCACCACGATCGCGAACACACTCATCATCACGAACGCCACCTGCCAGAAATAGAGCAGATGATTCTCAAAGCAGGGTTGCCACCACGAGCAGAAGCTTGGAGTTTGGCGGTATTTCGGCGGCTAGCAGTAGCAGAAGGGGCGGTGCATGGCATTTCTCCTGAAAAAGTTCATTTTCATGAGGTGGGTGCTGTAGATGCGATTGTAGATATTGTGGGTACTTGCTTGGGTTTGGATTGGTTGGGGATTGAGAGCAATGACGAAGGGTTGCCCTTACTATACTGCTCGGCGTTCCCGACTGGCGGCGGTACTGTTAAAGCAGCACATGGTCAAATGGCTGTACCAGTACCAGCAGTATTAAAGCTTTGGGAAATGCGGGGTTGCCCAGTTTATAGCAACGGCATTGAAAGAGAACTGGTGACACCAACAGGTGCCGCGATCGCCACTACCTTGGCAAGAGAGTTTGGTTCACCGCCCCCCATCGCTATCAAGCAGATAGGATTGGGAGCAGGAACCATAAATTTACCCATCCCCAATATTCTACGCCTCTGGCTGGGCGAAAGCGCAATTTTAGAGTCAAATTTCAGCGATTCTGGCGATACTAGCTCAAATCTGGAAACCATAGTTGTACTAGAAACCCAAATTGATGATTTAAATCCCCAAGCCATCGGCTATGTGTTTGAGGCCTTGTTTGCGGCTGGTGCGCTGGATGTTTTCACTCAGGCGATCGCTATGAAAAAATCCCGCCCAGGAATTTTGCTAACTGCGATTTGTCATCCAGAAAATTTACTCAGTTGCGAAGCAGTTATATTCCGTGAAACCACAACTTTGGGTATTCGGCGAAGTAATCAGCAACGCGCCATTTTAGAACGAGAAATTCAACAGGTGGAAACTGAATATGGCAAAGTGCGCGTCAAAGTGGCATGGAAAGGGCGATCGTCAGAAAAAGTTATTGCTAATGTCCAGCCAGAATATGAAGATTGTGCAGAATTAGCCCGAAAACATAATATTCCCTGGCGGGAAATTCACCGGCTGGCGTTACAGCATTGGTATTTAGAAAATCCAAACAACTAACTTATCTTGAAAATAGCGTTGACTCTTAACTGTCAAGAAATTTTTACATTCTTATTGTGGCCATCATTGTTAACTTAACGCGAAATTGTTGCCTATTTATGGAAATAAAAACTCGTCAAAATTCAGCATGAATTTTGACGAGTGGTGCGTTTATTGTGGCTTGTTAAACTGGATTATTGCCACCAGTTTAACGACTAATTTCTGTTCAATGCGTTAGCTGCATCTTCAGCGGTGCGCTGAATATTGGTACTAGCATCTTCGCCAGCACGTTGAGCATTTTTCGTCAAGTCTTTGGCTGCATTCTGGGTATTTCCCTTGAGGTTTTCAATTCCGCGTTGAGTCCCCTTAGCAAAACCTTCCCCCAATTCTCCGGCAGAACTTCCAACATCTTCACCCAGGTTTTTTACTCTTTCACCAAAAGATGTACCTTGTTGGTAATTTCGGACATATTGCTCACGAGAATCAACACTCTTTTGCTCAATATTTCTTTGAGCATTTTTTGCTAGTGCATCAGCTCTGTCATTAGCTGCTTTTTCACCTAATCCCCCTCTAGGATCTACATCACTGAAGTTATTCATCCCGCCAGCGGGTGCAGAGAGAGGATAATCTTTTGTGGGATCGTAGCGTTTGACATAATTATTTGATTGAGGCGTTTGAGCATCAGGCTGTGGTGGTTGTGTCGCTACTCCTGGCGCGGCACAAGCCTGGGTCACAAACAAGAATATTCCTACTAAAAAAGCAGCTAAAACTTTCAGCGGACGAATATTGTTCAACCAAGTACCTAATTGTTTCATACTCTTACTCCTTGCATTTTTGTCACTAATTTAAACTTCAAACAAGATGGTATTTGCAAACCATTTCAAATCTCAACTATTGAGACAAAATAAAATTTCTATTTGCCTCTTGCTGGATTTTTTTGTAATTCTGATCTAGCACCTGCTTCATCTGCCTTGTCTTTCAAAAAGCCGGAAGCTTCTTCAACAGTTTCTTTCACAGTTCCAAGGCGTTCTTTAACGCGACTTCCTACACTGGGTTCGTTTTGAATCAAACCACCCGGTTCGGGTTGTTGGAAATTCTCTTCTGTGATCAGTGGTAGTTGTGCTTCTTTCTTGATTCGACCTACTGGTGTTTCAGCACCAGGATAAAGTATCTCAGAATCTCTATTTCCAACATTTGTAGCAATCAATAGTAAGCTTGGCTCTAGGCTAGCTTGGTCGCGTCCGTAATTAGTTTTTGCGCTCGTTTTGGAATCGGTGGACGATCTAGTGTATTTGTCTCCACCATTCTTATAAGGATTGTTGGCTCCACCTGCTTGCACAGCAGGATTTTGTGGATTTGCACCTTGAGCATCTCCTGTACTACAAGCAGTGCTAACTATCAACAATAATCCTACGAGAAAAATTGTTAATATTTGGCGCAGCCGTAGTTTTTTCAAAAAAGTTATCACAGCGTTCACTTAGTCCTCCTTACCAAACTATTAATAAGCTGAAGTCTTAGCTGAATAATTTGTATTATTCAGTCAGTTATTGTGGTTCTTTAGTTGGTTAATTTGTGAATAACCTCTATTCAAAGATAGGAAGAATAAAACAACTTTTACCTCTAGCGCAGGCCACATTTTTATTAGTACAAAAATAATATTTTTATCTAACTCTAGAGAGATATAAAATAATATAACATCATTTAAGTAAAAAATGTTACATTTGACTTTTTCATACTTTTAAATCTTTGAATATGTAGTTGATATATATAGTAAGATTTGAGGTATTTGTCCCTTGTTCTTCTAACCGTTAAATTACTAATTTCATGAAGCAATTTTTACGTTGGATAATTTTAGGCGGAACAATATTTTTTTTAGGGAAAGCCCTGAAGGATAATTGGATTCAAGTGACTGCTATCCGCATTGATGGGGTAGGATGGGGAATTATGGCGATCGCTACAGCCGTCACTTTACTCGCACATACCTGGGCTGGCTGGATTTGGACTTGGGTTTTGCAAGAGTTAAATCAACCCGTGTCATCTTCCAAGTTCATCAAAGTTTACTTAAAAACTAATATTGCTAAGTATTTGCCAGGTAATATCTGGCATTACTACGGACGAATTATCGCCGCCAAAAATGCCAACGTTTCTGCTGGTGCAGCCACCTTAAGCGTTTTGCTAGAACCGCTACTGATGGCGACGGCTGCTTTAATTATCATTATCTTATTCAGTAGTCAATTTGCAGTAAATAATACTACTTCGATTGTACAAATCTTACAATTGCTGAGTTTAGCTGTGGTGCTTTGTGCAGTTCATCCCCGGTTTTTAAACCCAGCCATTCGCTTTTTATACAAATTGAAGGCAAAAAAATCCGATCTCAATACTCAGCCAAGTGTCGTTTTAACTCTTAAACGCTATCCCCTACGACCTTTATTAGGGGAATTGGGCTTTTTAGGATTGCGTGGCATAGGGTTTATTTTAACTGTATTTGCCCTAAATTCTCTTAATTTTAGTCAAATTCCTTTATTGCTGGGCGCTTTTAGTTGCGCTTGGTTGCTCGGGTTAGTGATTCCGGGTGCGCCTGGTGGGTTGGGTGTGTTTGAAGCGACTGCGTATGAGCTTTTACGACACGAGTTTCCATCTGCGTTAGTGTTTAGTGCGATCGCCCTATATCGCCTCATTAGCATTCTAGCTGAAACTGTCGGCGCTGCCTTAGCTTGGTTACACGAACGGCTTGGCAAGTCATAAGTTTTCAGTTAGCATAATTTTGGATTTTGGATTTTGGATTAAGCATAAAGCCTGTTTTAGTTATCAATTCTGACTCTAATAACTCACTAATTCCACTGTGATATTACCAAATGAGAACTTAACTAATCAGGTAAAAACTCTTCATTTAAACACTCATCTCCAGTAAACGGAGAGTCTACAGGAAAAGTATCAAGTGATAAACCAGTTTCATCACTCGCTTGCTTTCTTGCATCTTGATAACACTCTGGCAGAACTTCCTGGAAATATGGTTTTAAACTAGGACTATCCACAAAAGCTTCTTTGAGCCTCCGGCGATGTTCTCTAATACTTCCCTTCCAACTATTAGAGCGCTTTTCTGGCTGATATTTATATTTTAACAAATGGATTAATACAACTATCAAATTACTTTTGATTGCCTTTTTTTCACTTCTCCCCATACATTCAATCTCTTCGATCAGATTTTCTAAATCAACCTCAGAAAATCTGCCCTCTTTTAATTGTTTAGCAGTTGTCTCTATCCACAAATAAAAATCTTGGTCGTAAAGATGAGAGTTTGTGAAGACTGTTGGTTGAGGCGCTGTCATCTGATTTTTCAACCTCCCAAAATCCAACTATTGAGCTTGATTTCATCCAGCTATTACTATGCCCGCGATATATCCAAATAAATTTTTTTTGGACTTATCCCAAGTGAAACTTTGCAAATAGCAGGGTAAGTGTATGATAACAAAACCTGCCATATACAAAGATTGTTCGTGCGATCGCCTGCTACGATCAGCGACATTAATTTTGTCAACTAAAAACCAGCCGCAATTAATTTGCTACCAAGACAACTAGATGTAACTCAATGACAAAAACATACCACTGGTGACAAATAATTAATCAATGTAGAGCAAGCTATCAGTCTAAATTTAATGGGGGTGGAGGGACTTGAACCCACACGACCTTTTACGGTCAACGGATTTTCATTCTCCCGCAATTTTCACTGCTACTTGATGGCAACAGCCGCTTCAAGTTTTGAGAATTGGACTCTCCCTTTACCCTCGACTTTACGTTAGGGTAGCTCCCGTCGGGTCTCTGCACCTTCCGAATAGCTATGAGCTATGAGTTAGAAGTTATGAGTTTTTAGTTTACTCATCACTCACTAATCAGCACTCAGGACTTTTTCGGCTTGGCTCAGGATTGCCATGTCTGTTACCAGATTTAGGTTTCCCTGAGTTTGAGAGCTTCCACTTGAGGGATTTCTCCTTCAAGGCTCAGTTATCTAAGTCCGTAGCGTCTACCATTCCGCCACACCCCCGCAGGTGTTCGGTAACTATTTATTTTGTAGAGGCAGCAAATACCTCCTCATCTATTCCAGCACTAATTGTGTCATTTGTCCAACTAGATTGAAAATATTTTTTCCAACTGGAAGTTTTTTGTTTTTTCCTAACCAATTTGGATGAACATTTTCGAGCTTGTCTGACAATAGCATTTATTTGCCACTGGGTTAATAATCATAGCATCATATCCCGGAAATATGTCAATTTTCCTAGCGGGTTTTCTCAAAATACTTACTGAGTGTTGACTGTTGACCAAAGCTGGAGACTCTGAAGCTCCGGTGAGGAGTTATTATTCGCGCCTCCACTTCTTTGCCCCACTCCCGCCACCCGTTGAAAGCACGCCACTGGCAGCGCACCATCGGTTATGAATGAAAGAAACATCCATCGGTAAAATTCAATCCCTTTGCCCTTTTCCCCTTTCCCTTTCTCCGTATTTCTTGAAAGCATCATGACTCTACTTCCCTGAGTTTGGCTCTTCGCCGTATGATGAGAAATAGATGCTTAGACAGAAAAGTTATGATTGTCGCCCTGCTGTATCTGATTTTGGCTGGAGCTTACCTTTTAGTAATTCCGATCGCTGTCTTGTTCTACCTGAAACAGCGTTGGTATGTGGCTAGCTCCATCGAGCGCGTGTTTATGTACTTTTTGGTGTTTTTCTTCTTTCCAGGTTTGTTGGTGTTATCGCCGATTGTAAATATTCGACCACGGCCGCGACAAATTGAAGTTTAACGAGATTGGTAGGTCATAACTCTCATGCGACGGATTGATGCTATTGGAATTGGCTTAGGCGTTTTTATTGCCGGCGGCTTGGCATATGTAGGATTACAGCTAGCCGGCTTCAATAATCAGCAAGCTGGTATATGGAGCCAAGTTTTACTAGTGGCTGCCTTAGTTGGCTGGTTAGCTACCTATTTTTTCCGTGCGGTGGGACAAAAAATGACCTACCACGAACAGCGGGAACAGTATGAGCAAGAATTTCTGCAAAAGCGCTTGGAAGAATTAACTCCCGAAGAACTAGCACGAATTCAAGCCCAGATAGAACAAGAAGAGCAGTCTCAGGTGTAAAGTAATCATTGGTCAGTTGTCCTTTGTTATCAGTCATTTGTATTTGTTTAAACATCAGTTTTAACTAATGACCAATGGCTAATGACTAATGGCCAATGACCAATGACCAATGACTAATGACCAATGACCAATGACTGCAATTTCTGACTGCTTTGAAAGACTGAGGCACAATCGTGACTGTGCTTTGATTCCATTTATCACCGCTGGCGACCCAGATTTACAAACAACAGCAGCAGCGTTGCAAATTCTGGATCGTAGTGGAGCAGATATCATTGAACTGGGTGTACCATACTCCGATCCTCTAGCGGATGGACCAGTAATTCAAGCAGCTGCTACCCGCGCTCTGCAAAGGGGAACGAAATTTGAGCAGGTGCTGGAAATGGTGCAAGCAACTACACCCAAGATGCGATCGCCCATTGTCCTGTTTACCTATTACAACCCAATTTTGCACCGTGGCATTGAAAAATTTCTCCAGCAAATTGCTGCGGCTGGGGTCGCGGGATTAGTAGTACCTGACTTACCCCTAGAAGAGGCCGCAGGCTTGCTTGAGCCAGCTAGTGCAATGGGAATTGATGTCACCTTGTTTATAGCTCCCACCAGTTCCGATGAACGAATACAAGCAATCGCTCGCTCCTCCCAAGGATTTATTTATTTAGTCAGTTTGACAGGGGTGACGGGGATGCGATCGCAAGTTCAAACAAGGGTATCAGATTTACTAAAACAAATTCGTGTTACTACTGACAAACCCATTGGCGTAGGCTTTGGGATCTCTGACCCGGAACAAGGCCGTCAAGTACGGGAATGGGGAGCAGATGCGGTGATTGTAGGTAGTGCTTTTGTGAAGCGGTTGGCAGAAGGTACACCAGAACAGGGACTAAATGCGATTGCTGAATTTTGTCAAAGTCTCAAAGCAGCCATCAAGACCACCAACAGTACAAATACTCATGTTGATGAGAGCGAAAAAGTAGATTAAAAAAGTGTAACAGCGTAGTTTTTTTATCCTAAGTTTAGTAGACAATTTGACTGTTCTGGTCTTGAATATTAACATCAGATATCAAGATGTAAAAAAACTAGCTGATAGAGTCGCTTATAGTCTGAGTATTATGTGAAGTGGTCAAAAATTATGAGTGTGAGAGTAAGTCAGTCACAGATGGTTATAGTTACATTGCATTTGAGGGGCAAGGGCGATGAGTGAGAGTATGGCATTTATCGGTGGGGTCGCTGTAGCTGGGCTGGCGGCTCTGGTATTGCTCAAAGGGACAAATATACAACCTAACTTCGCTGTTGCTCCCCAAATGCCTGTAGTAGCGCCCCAGGTTATGCCACCACAAGTGCAATATCCTCCTGGATATTATGGGCAAACACAACCAATTTATCCCAATCAGCCACCAGCTGCTCCCAATTCTGACCAGCGGTTAGAAATGGAAAAGCTGAACATGCAGATGGAAACTTTGAAAAAGGACAATGAACAGCTCAAGGTGTTCAACCAACAACTCCAAGGCCAAGTCCAAAATTTCAATACTCAGCAGCAGTGGCAATTAGCTCAGCAAAATAACCAACAAAAAGCAGCAGCATTCCAGCCACAAAACCCTTGGTGGTCTTCACCTATGTTGTGGGCAGTAGGAGGTGCAGCTCTCACTATTGGCGGTGGTGTTGTCGTGGCTGGGGTGTTGGCTTTATTCTCACCACGGCAGCGTCCAACTCGCACTGTACAAGTGATTCACCCTTATCAAGGACCGACACCGCCCTTGGTTCCAGTACGTCGCGCTGAGTTTCTACCTGCTTCTCGTGTAGAAGCAAGACGAGTTGAAGCCCCAGAATACGACGAAATGCACTGATAGGGAAATTGAAGAAGAATTCACCAATTCAAAATTCAGCAATCAGAATCATTTTAAAAGTCCCTCTCCCAGATTTGTGAGAGGGATTTAGGCTGAGGGCAAGGATTCATGCAACAAGTCTAATGAATATTTTTGTGCCCTCACAAATGCTACTTGATAAAAACCGTACATCGCGCTAGTCTTCATGGACGTAACTGCACGCTATGACATTAGGCGATGACAAATCAATCCTCCCCGAAAATTCCTTCTTGCACTTGGAATCGTCCCATCGGTTTAGGCTGGGATAAGCCCTATACTGTCCGCTACGCAAGTAATCTTGATGATGGTCCTTGGCATGGTACGCCATTAGGTGGCTTTGGTGCAGGTTGCATCGGTCGTTCTTCACGGGGAGACTTTAATCTCTGGCACATTGATGGTGGCGAGCATATCTTCAAAAATGTCCCCGCCTGTCAATTCAGTGTCTTTGAGTCCAATGTTACATCCACCCAAGCTTATGCTTTATCTACCCAAGCACCTGAGGATGCTAGTCTTAACAGATGGCAATGGTATCCAGGGAGTAAAAGAGCAGGAGCAAAGGAGCAAGG
This sequence comes from Nostoc sp. CCY 9925, assembly GCF_963920935.1. Classification (NCBI taxonomy): domain Bacteria; kingdom Bacillati; phylum Cyanobacteriota; class Cyanophyceae; order Nostocales; family Nostocaceae; genus Nostoc; species Nostoc sp. CCY 9925. The sequence goes on from NZ_CAWUDO010000037.1 coordinate 53,962, forward strand.
GAGCAGGGGAGAACTTAACCAAACTGGTGAGTATCATGCTCTTTATCCCCGTAGCTGGTTTGTCTATGAAAATGTTTTTCAAACACAGTTGACTTGTGAGCAGTTTTCCCCAGTATGGGCCGGAAATTACCAGGAAACTAGCTACCCTGTGGCGGTGTTCCTTTGGAATGCTCACAACCCCACAAATGCACCTATTACTCTCAGCATCATGTTCACCTGGGAAAATATGGTGGGTTGGTTTACTAACGCTCTCAAATCTCCTCAAGTGCAGGTGCGGGATGATGGTAGTCCAGTTTATGAATACCAACCGCGCTGGGGCGAAAGTCAAGGAAACTACAACCAAATTGTGGAAAATACACAACAATTTGCTTGTGTCTTAGGTCGGGTTGATAGTGACAAACCTTTGGAAGAAGGGGATGGAACCTGGTGTATTGCGACTTTGAAACATCCAGGAGTGGAATTATTTTATAATACGCGCTGGAATTCTGTTGGTACGGGTGAAGATGTGTGGCAAACCTTTGCTGAAGATGGTTCTTTACCTAACTATCAAGACGCAACTCCAGCAACAGAAAATACACAAATAGCGGCTGCGATCGCACTTCGTTTTACTCTCCAACCAGGCGAAACTCTAGAAATCCCCTTTGTCCTGGCTTGGGATTTGCCGATTACAGAATTTGCTGCCGGAATAAATTATGATCGCAGATACACAGACTTTTTTGGTAAAGATGGTAGTAATGCTTGGACGATCGCATCTACCGCCTTAGAACAATACCAAAACTGGCGATCGCAAATTCAAAGTTGGCAACAACCCATTCTCGACCGCAAAGATTTGCCAGACTGGTTTAAGATGGCTTTATTTAATGAGCTTTACGACCTCACCAGTGGTGGTACTCTGTGGAGTGCGGCATCAAAACTTGACCCCATCGGTCAGTTTGCGGTGCTGGAGTGCCTAGATTATCGTTGGTATGAAAGTCTAGACGTGCGGTTGTATGGCTCTTTTGCCCTATTGATGCTGTTTCCAGAATTGGAAAAGTCAGTGATGCGGGCATTTGCACGGGCAATTCCTCAAGGTGATGACACTCCCCGAATCATTGGCTATTATATGACAATTAAAGCCGAAAGTCCCCTTGCAGTTCGTAAAGCCCCCGGTGCAACACCCCACGATTTAGGCGCACCGAATGAACATGTTTGGGAAAAAACAAACTACACGAGCTATCAAGACTGTAATTTATGGAAAGATTTAGGTAGTGACTTTGTATTGCAAGTATACCGAGATTTTCTGCTCACGGGTGCTGAGGATGTGCAATTCTTGGCAGACTGTTGGGATGCCATCGTTAAAACTCTCGACTACCTAAAAACTTTTGACCTAGATGGCGATGGTATTCCGGAAAATTCTGGTGCCCCTGACCAAACATTTGATGATTGGCGGTTGCAAGGTGTCAGTGCCTATTGTGGTGGGTTGTGGTTGGCGGCGCTAGAAGCTGCCATCGCCACTAGTCAAGTTTTATTAAATCACAACCTTGGCGATCGCAACGACTTGGAAATTCAAAAATCTACCTATGAAGCTTGGTTGGAACAATCCCGCCCAATCTACCAAGAAAAACTTTGGAATGGACAATACTATCGACTCGATAGTGAAAGTGGTTCGGATGTCGTAATGGCAGATCAATTGTGCGGACAGTTCTACGCCCGATTGCTAGGATTACCTGATATTGTACCGAGCGATCGTGCCCTCTGTGCCCTGAAAACTGTTTATGATGCCTGCTTTTTGAAATTCTGCGACGGTGAATTTGGCGCTGCTAACGGTGTTCGTCCTGACGGTTCCCCAGAAAATCCCAAAGCTACTCATCCCCTAGAAGTCTGGACAGGAATAAACTTTGGTTTGGCCGCTTTTCTTGTGCAGATGGGAATGAAAGATGAAGCATTGAATTTGACGCAAGCTGTAGTCCAGCAAATTTACAACAATGGACTGCAATTTCGCACGCCTGAAGCCATCACCGCAGCTGGTACTTTTCGCGCCTGCACTTATCTGCGCCCAATGGCAATCTGGGGAATTTATTTAATGATTAATTGATTTGGCAAATGTACTCTCTTCTCACCTGGAAAAATAGTTGACTTTTCACTGTTATCTGCAAACCCTCTCTCCTTGTAGAATGCAGTTGGCGAATGAAGGGTCAGATCCCTGGTTTACCCACAAAATAGGTGGTAGAGACGCTGCAATGCAACGTCTCTACATCTGTTGGAATAGGGAAAAATCGTGGAATGTGGGGTGCGATCCTTGATTTGCCAACAGTATCCTCGTAGGGGAGAGGTTTCCACACTTCCTCATCTCCCCACTCCTCGGTTTTTCCAGATGACCTAAATTTGTGATTTTATTTTCCGAGTGTTTCCGGAAGCGAAGGAAAATTTCAGTAATGGTAAGAGTTAAAGGAGCGAGAATTCAAGACTACTGTTTCAAAAAATGGAAATATTACTAGCTTTAGCGATAAATATTGGTAATGTTGCCCAAGCTATTTTCCGGAGACAGCTGGCAATATCTCAAATGGGAACGCTAAGACATTTAGACTTTGCGTAACTTTGGGCGGATAGACCGTACAGGGGTTTTCTCTCGGTTTTAGCAGAAATAGCCCAAACTTGAAGATATGAGGTGTTAGTAGTTTAGGCAAGTCTGAATTAGCTGGACTCATATCATAACCTGTAAATAGCTTATTGGCAAGAAATTTCTGATCTATGTGTCTGTCATTCCTCACACAAGCCATACCTTGTTTTAAACCGAGGTATCTTATTTAAACAAAGTATTCATCAGCAACTTATACTAATGAATAGTTTTTATTCACCGTTTTTACTACTGGAAATATATTTATATTTTTATCTATTCAAATAGCTTAGATTTAACATAAATTTATATTTATGTAATATAGTATTTATTGCTAATACTTATCTGAACTTCATTAAAAATCTAAATTTTGATATTTATAATAAATACAATGTTTACATTAATATTACATACAATATCAAATAATTTATAAAAAAAATAATTTTAACAAACTAAAAATATTTTTTTTATAAATATATTATTTATCTATATTATATTTCAAATATAACTCTATTTATTATTTATAGTTAATATAAGATTTTCATTTTTTGATAATACTTTATTACTCTCTAGCGCTTTCACAGCAGGAACTAGAGACAAAAAAAGTATCATTAGTCTAGCAGAATACAAAAAATATTTTTAATAAAGCTGCGGTTGAGTTTATTTATGATGCTGCTATATATACTCCTAAAGTTGGAGATTGTCTTAGGTGATAGTTAATGATATTATCATTTAGCTACTAGACAATAATAAGGGTTTAAAAATAATATTGACTGAGGGGTAAGACCCCTCATAAATTAGCAAATATGACAAAATTAAAAGTTGCACAATCCATAAATAAATATTCAAATTTAATCAGTAGATTTAACTTATAAATCTGCTAAGATAGCAGATGACATTAACCGAAAAAATAGTATAAATCCAAATGGTATTTTGAACGGCAAGGGTAAATAGTTTTTTGTTTAATTCTAAAAAAAATTAGAAATTTTCCGGAAATTGTTTAATTCTAAAAGTAGTAATTTATACAGCATAAATTCCAGAGAAATATTGATTGAATTAGGAATTGAGAAAGTTTAAGAGCACAAACCTACATCTACCAATAGCTATGCCCAGACTTCAAAGGTGCGATCGCCAGTCATAATTTGGGAAATTTATTTAGGCATCTATTGATCGATTCTTATCCCTCGTCAACATCCCCCTTACTATTTCCCGCAAGCAATTAAACAAGTCCAAAAAGGCTAGTGCAGTTTGTAAGGCTCAATTGAAACACCAAGAATTGCAGAAACCAAACTAGTTTACTTTACCCAAGAGAACTAAAAACTATGAATCAAGACATTGCTAGTATTAGTAGTAACTTAGACAAGACAATGAAGGCTCAACAATTTGATAAAGTAGTTGAAGCAATTTTGGCTGGAAAGTATTCCTGGGCGTGTGTTTTAATGCTGCGATTTGCTGGTTATAATCCTCTTCATTACATTCCATATCGTACTTATAATCGATTGTTGAAAGAAAACTCTCAAACCAGTAGAGTAAACCAACAGCAAAATGAAAACATAAAACTGCTCAAACAGCCCAACGATTCTAGGTCTGACAGTAATGTCTCATCAAGTTGCTTAACCAAAATTAAAGACAAACCTTATCTTGAAGTAGTTGGAAAGCAAAAAACAGAAATACGTGGTAGTAGTTTAGATCGCAGATTGGCACAGTAAATTAAGGAATATCAATCAATTCAATCACAAAGAAAATCGGAAGTACTCAAGATATTTATTTGAGATACTTTAGATTCAATTAAAAAATATTTTGCATCAATAGATTTTGCTTGAGAGTTGATTGAGTCTCTAATGCTAATTCTGTATGAAGATGTGTTCGCCCTGCATGAGGAACGTAGACGGAAAGGGCGCATAGACAGGAAGTGGCTTCACGCAGGGTAGGACGCAAAGAAAGAAGAAGCTAAGAAAATTTGGCGCAGCCTCACAAAAAAAAATGCTACAAGAAACTGCCATGCTATTTTTTAATACCTGGCAGATTTTTTATATAGAACTCTTAATTTGATTGCTAAAAAACTTGCCCTCAACTCGAAAAGCCTTATTCCCTAGGTGTACAGAGAACGGTTAATCAAGTCTGTACTCTCCATTCCCTAACTGCTGCGCTTCGTGCACCACGTAAATAAGTTCAAAAATCAAAGTCGATGACTATAAATCTGCCAAAATGGCAAATTTATACTGACGATATTGGTAAACTAAAAATAATAAGTTCAATCAAAATAGAGGTGACTGGCAAGCAAGTTAATTTAAAAAATAAAATCAATGATTAGGTCTCAACATGAAATACATCAGACTTTTTATAAAATAGTCAGTATTTTATGTACTAGATAATTCTTACACCAAGACCAATTATCTAACCGCTGCTAATGGTGGTTCTTTTTCCGAGAAAGTCCAAGCAAAGAGAATTTGGAGAGGTGGCTTCCCCCAAACCAAACTTTATACAGCTTTCATCGAACTGCAGACGGTGGGAGTCGTGCTAATAAAGCTTTCTATATTGTGGTTGGTGTTGCTTTAGTGAATAAAGCAAACGCTTAGCATCAACACCAAGAACGGAAATAGAAAAGTTACGGTGAAATTTTTCTCGTGGCTGGTAGAAGTAGTAGCTTATACGCTTCTCTTTCGACTATTGTAATCCTAGTCCTCCCAACCTGGATTATCTTTGGTTTATAAACTTTCAATTTATATAACAATGACTGGAAGTTCAAAACTTGAATAGCTTCCAGTTTTTTATTTTCAATAAAAATAGGTTGGGAATTAATCTGCCCAACCTAACTTTATATAAAGTATAGTCAATACAAAAATGAATTAAACTTTGGCCAATTCTGGAGTAGGACGCTTGCTGTTGCGAATTGCTGTAATAGCCTCTGCATAATCATTGGTGTTAAATACAGCTGAACCAGCGACGACTGCATTAGCTCCCGCTTCTAAAACTTGCCAGGTATTATTTGCCTTTAAACCCCCATCCACCTCAATCCAGGGGTCAAGACCGCGTTCCTCGCACAATTGGCGTAGCTTGCGGATTTTGGGTAACACACCAGGGATAAAGCTTTGACCACCAAAGCCAGGGTTTACGCTCATAATCAGTACTAAATCGCACAGATCGAGAACATATTCAATTAGCTCTAGAGGAGTGCCAGGATTAAGTACAACTCCAGCTTTCTTACCAAGCTCTTTAATTTGTCCCAAAGTACGGTGCAAGTGTGGGGAAGCATTATGTTCTGCATGTACAGAGATAATATCAGCACCAGCCTTAGCAAATCCCTCTACGTACTTTTCTGGTTCCACAATCATCAAGTGAACATCCAGTGGCTTGGTCGTAACTGGACGAATCGCCTCCACAACCAGAGGGCCTATCGTAATATTAGGTACAAAACGGCCGTCCATTACATCAACATGAATCCAATCCGCTCCAGCCTGGTCTACGGCGCGAACTTCGTCACCCAGACGACTAAAATCGGCCGATAAAATAGATGGAGCAATTACAATGGGCTTTTGAGATAGGTTTTGGGTCATGGCTAGTGGATTTTCAAGCGTCCTCGTCTGTAATCATTGTAACCAAATATTGAGCCAGATCTCATAACTTCGATCCCAGCTTTTTTGGGGAGTGGGGAGATGGTTTCGCCAAGGAAAAGGGGAAAAGGAATTAAACACAGTTCTTCCCCTTTCCCTTTAACCTTTACCCTACCCGAAGTGTTTTGACTAATGACTAATGACTAATGACTAATGACTAATGACTAATGACTAAAAAACTAACCTGGATAATTTGGGGATTGAGTGCTTCGTGTCTGAGTGCGCCGGTAATTGCTTCAGTTTTAAAGTCTCCCTTGGGAACTAACGGCATTGACGCTCTCAAATTACACCAAAGTCCTTATAATTTAATCGGTCGCAAGATTGCTATTGGTCAGGTGGAAATCGGTAGACCGGGAATGTTTGGCTGGGATAAGGCAGTGTCTAAAAACCATGCCATATCTTTAGCTGCGGTGTTCTTACGCAATGGTCCAGCTAAGTCTAATAGCGGTGTTGACCCTCATGCTTACAATGTTGCTGGTGTGATGGTGAGTCGAGACAAAGGGATACCGGGAGTTGCTCCGGGAGCGCGACTTTACTCATCTGCTGTTGGTTCGACTAAAAATATGGGTCAGCCAGAAGAATGCTTATCGGCGCAGCATATAGCGGTGCAAAATAGTGGCGATGTCCGTGCGATTAACTTTAGTTTTGGCGAACCTCTGAGCCGCGATCCTCGACCGCAGGCGAGTCTAGACGGCAATGCTTTACTCACTTTATGTGTTGACTGGTCTAGTCGCGTTCATGATGTTTTATATGCGATCGCTGGCAACCAGGGAAAAGGAGGTATTCCCATTCCTACAGATAATTTTAACGGAATGAACGTGGCTTTTTCATCCCGCAGAGGGGGAGTTTTTAACAAACTAGATGTTGCTAATCTCGCTGGTGTTAATCAAGGAGCAACTGGGCGACTAGCTGGGAGGGAGTTTAATATTGGTGGGCGTCGCGCTATCAGTTTAGTTGCTCCTGGTAATAACATTAGTTTACTTAATCCAGATGGCAAATTGAACAAGGTCACAGGGACAAGTTTTGCAGCACCTCAAGTTACTGCTAGTGTTGCTTTATTGCAGGAACTTGGTGACCGACAGTTGCGAACAAAACAACCTCATTGGAGTACAGATTCTCGGCGTCATCAAGTCATGAAAGCTGTATTGCTCAATTCAGCAGACAAAATCCAAGATAGCGGCGATGGTTTGCGTTTGGGAATGACTCGGACGCTAATTGATAAACAAAATCAAGATTGGCTAGCTTCTGATACTTACAAAGATCCAAAAATTCCTTTGGATGCCCAAATGGGAGCGGGTCATTTGAATGTATTTCGCGCTTATCAGCAATTTAATGCTGGTCAATGGCAGCCATCAGCCGCGGTACCGTACATTGGTTGGGATTATCGCACAATCGATGTTGGAAACTCTATTGATTATGCGTTAGCTAAACCGTTAAAGCAGGGTAGTTTTGTCGCTATTACTCTGAATTGGGATCGATTGGTAGAACTCAATGATAGCAATAAGAATCAGCAGTATGACGTGGGTGAAAATTTTCGCGATCGCGGCTTGAATAACCTCGAACTCTACCTAGTAAAAGCTGATGCTCAAAAAGATGGTGGCGTTGTTTGTTCTTCAATTAGTCAAATCGATAGTGTAGAACATATTTTTTGCCCTGTTGCTGTTACTGGAAATTACAAAATCCGCATTCAGTTTCGTCAAAAGTTAAATGAAGCAACTCAACCCTATGCTTTGGCTTGGTGGACTGTGCCCATTAATTGAAGTAGCAACCCACAACTACACTTAACAATTCAAAATTCAAAATTCAAAATTCAAAATTAAAGGCATCAGGACTTACGCAATAACTACGATTTTACGTCATTACGAGCGGAGCGAAGTAATCGCCAAAAACTCTGCGATTGCTTCCCTACACTACGTTTCGGTCGCAATGACAAAATAGTGCTTGCGTAAGTCTTAGGCATTTTCAGACGGGGATTTAAACCACGACTCAAACTTGGACTACGTATAGAAGTACTGCAAAGTCTGAGCGCCGACTTCTGACGCTCAGAACTTTGTAACAGCTGGGTCTTAAACCTTTTGACCTGCGATAAAAGTTAGGCAATAGAGAATAGTCAAAAGCTATTGTCCATTGCCCTTGTGTAAATAATTCTACCGAATTACCTAATTTTATAATTGCGTAGTCTACAATACGTTTATAAATAACTGGGCAATTTTGTAAAAATCGAAATTTTTGATAATTCCTTTGGACAAACACCTTAAGGAGCAATTCGGAATTCCCAATCCTAAAACTTGTGTTTAATTTCTCTGACTCAATTGTTTGCTGTTACAAAAACTGTAACAGTGCCATTCTTCTATTACAGCAAGTGCAATAGTTAATCATTGACACGGTTTTACGTCAACCCTGAGACACAGATTAACAATCTTTGGCAAGTGAGGTAGCAGAATGAATCGGCAAAAATTTACTGGTATGAAAGAAAATTTTCTGCAAAGACGTTACGGAGTTAGTCTTGGCAGACGTTATGTTTTGGCTGCTGCAAGTGTTGTTCTCTTCAGTGTACTAGGGTGTTCTCAGGTCGATAGTAATAAAAGTGCTCTTGCTCAATCTAGTTTACCCCAGCCAGAAACTCCATTGGAAAAAAAAACAGTCAAGACTGATACTAAAATTCTTCAATCTAATAATAAGTTTGGCTTCAAGCTTTTTTCAGAAGTTAATAAAACTGATGCTGGAGAAAAAAACGTTTTTATCTCACCTTCAAGTGTAGCGATCGCCCTAGCAATGACATACAATGGCGCTAGCGGTTCGACTCAACAAGCAATGGCAAAAACCCTGGAGTTACAGGGAATGAGTCTGTCAGAAATTAACTCTGCATACGCAGCGGTATTAAAGCAGCTTTTAGAGAATCCAGATCCGAAAGTACAACTGAAGATTGCTAACTCACTTTGGGCAAATCAAGAGGTAAAATTTCAGCCAGAGTTTCTCCAAAGAACAGAGAATTTCTATCAAGCCAAGGTCAGCAATTTAAACTTTCAAGATCCTACAGCTATCAGTACGATAAACGATTGGGTAAAAGATAATACTGCTGGCAAAATCGATAAAATAGTCCAAAATATCGAACCCGATCAAGTGTTGTTTTTGATTAATGCCATATATTTTAAAGGTAATTGGACTAACGAGTTTGATAAAAATCAGACAGCCGAACAACCCTTTTACATCAAATCTGGCAGACAAAAAAAACACCCCATGATGTCACAAGAGGGTGACTACAGATATTATGAAAACGAACAATTTCAGGCAGTGAGTTTACCTTACGGCAAAGATGGTAAGGTCAGTTTTTATATCTTCTTGCCCAAACAAAACTCTAACCTCAAAGCCTTTTCTCAAAACTTAAATGTTGAGAACTGGGAAAAATGGATGACTCAGTTCAACAAACAAAAAGGGTTTATTCGCTTACCCCGCTTCAAAACCGAATACGATGTTACACTTAACAATGCTTTGAAAGTATTGGGTATGGAAGAGGCTTTCAGCAACAAAGCTAATTTTTCCGGCATGGGTAAAAATTTTGCCATTAGCCAAGTTAAGCATAAAACTTTTGTGGAAGTGAATGAAGAAGGTACCGAAGCAGCTGCGGCTACTTCTGTAGGAATAGTAGCAACATCTTTAAGACAAGAGCCAGAACCATTCCGAATGATTGTTGACCGTCCCTTCTTTTGCGCTATTAGGGATAATCAAACGGGAAGCGTTTTGTTTATGGGTTCAATTGTTGAGCCACAGTAAAAAGGACAAGGGGACAAAGCCTTGTCCTCCTACTAGGGTAATGTCGCTTCCGAAATGCTGAGACTACTTTTGGCATCAGTTTTCGGCGGTTCATTTGTTGCAAGCGACGCAGTTATTTCTCCTGTGGTGCTTTCCTCACTTTCACCAGTGAACCCTCCAAGACGCACTGCACTTAAAACGGTCTTAATCACAACAGCTGTAGGTACTGCCACAATTACACCCAAAAGTCCGCCAATTCTTGCTCCCGTTAAAACTGAAATTAATATCCAAACTGGGTTTAAACCAGTAAAGCTACCTAAAATTCTGGGAGCAATTAAGTTTTCGAGAATTTGTTGTACTATTACGGCTGCTATCAAAACTTTCACACCCATTGAAAAATCTTGCAGCGCTACTAATAGTGTAGTCAGAGCGATGCCCACAGAACCACCAAAGGGCACGAGAGCCATAATGCCAATAGTTAGGCCAAATAGCAGGCCAAATGGTACTTTCAGCCACAAAAAACTCGGAATTAGGGCTGAGGCCATACAAGTGGATAAAATTAGCTGGGTGATGAAGAAATTTTGGAAGCTCAAGCGCACGGTTTTAGAGAACGGCTCTCGAAATCTAGCGGGTAGCCATTCCACTAGACTTTGCCAAAGTTCACCTCCATGCTGTAAAAGATAGAAAGTCAAAACCATCGTCAAGAGAAAATCTAGCAGACTAGTGAATGTGACTACAGCCAGATTTAAAACTTGTCCAGCGATCGCTTGCAATTGTCCTTTGACGCGATCGTTGATTTGCACTACCAAAGCATCGAGGTTGATAGGTAAGCCAAAAGTCTCAGCTTTTTCGTTGAGAATCATTAGCTGAGAACGTCCAGAGTCAATTAACTCCGGCAAGCGAGCCACTAGTTGCTGGGCTTGAGTGAGGGCTAGAGGAAAAAGTGTCACACCTAACGCCAATAAAATCGATAAAGCCAAGAGAAATACTAGAATAGCAACTTGCTCTCGCCTCGCACCCTGATGCTCCATCCAGCTTACGGGGTAGTTGAGCAGAAATGCTAGCACCGAGGCTCCGACTAAAATGACTATGAGGGAATGGAAATAATTAAAAAATACCGAAATTGCCCAACCATTGAGAACTAGCAGCGGAACGAATAACGCGATCGCCGTGATTCGCGCTATTGGCGTAAATGTCTGCCACCAGTCGAGTAGCTTGCGTGTCTGCATTTTCAGCTGATTGCGGAATAGAACAAGATTAAATCTTTCTTTACAGTTTATTATCGCTAACTATACGAGTCTTATTCATCCTTCTAGTTTAGGAGTTAGACTAAGCCCAATGGAAAATATTGAACCAAAAGAGACTGAGGAGTGGGGAATGGGGAGTGGGGAGTGGGGAGCAGGGGAGGCAGGGGAGGCAGGGGGAGAAAGAATCAGTAATGCCCAATGCCCAATGCCCAAAACACAGTTGCTTTTATATTTAATTCCAATTATCGGCTTTTTCCCATCTCTGTGGACTCTCTATCGCCGCCAGGGTAGTCGGGAACAACTCGCTATTAGCCGTCTGTCTATTACTTTGGCACTCACTTGGCTGTTAGGATATCTCTTATTGGCTACCGGAGCAGCAACTTCAGATTTTTTTACGTTACGTCTGTTTATCCTCAATAGCTTTCTCACATCAGGTTATTTTTTAGTGAGTGTCTGGTTGATTTTCCGTGTCATACAGGGGAAATCTGGGCGTTTACCAGGGTTTACTAATTTCGCAGAACGGGTGATCGGCAAGTACTTATCTTAATTTTTTGGGCTGAAAATTAACAGTATTTCTACTTAGATTTGAAAAAATTACAATTGATTTCTTCATACTATCTAGTCAAATCCAGTTTATTATTGCCATACTTCAGTAAAACATCTCCAGATTTACCCAAAAGAACGAAAAATGCTGCTATAAGTGTTGTGGTTGACACTACATTATAAAAGTTAGCACTAATAATTAAGAGTTAGATATTATGGGTTGATTTGTCTGCATATTTTTAGTCTGCAAATTTACCGAATTTGATTAGTGAGTAAGTGTGAGGAAGTCTGTGACCATTCAAAGAAGTTCGGCAGAAGAAAACCAATCGGGAAAAGGCTCAAAGTCTATTAAAAAAATTCCCCACAACTCGAAATCTGGACGTTGGCTGTGGTTTTGGGTGGGTATGAGTGGGATTGCGATGGTGTCAGCAACAGCGGGGGCGTTGTTGGCAGTTTCTTTGACTAGTACGCCTTTGCAGCAAGCCCAGTTAAGTCCACAGGATGAAGCGGTGTTTGATGGCGATCGCATCTCTGGAGGTGTGCTGCGATTTTCAGAATTAACTCGCCCAGTTAATCTGTTAGTTATGGGTATGAGTGTGTTACCGCCAGATATCCAAAACCCTCCTCAAGAAACTAAAGATCTCAAATACCTGCCCCAAGTAAACTCCTTTGATGGTCTTTCCGATGTAATGCTCTTGGTCAAATTCGATCCAGAGACAAAAAAAATAATTATGCTCTCCATTCCCAGAGATACCCGCACAGAAGTAGAGGGTTATGGAGTCAAAAAAATTAATTCTGCCAATGTTGATGGCGGGCCAGCTTTGACTGCTAAAACTGTCAGTAATTTATTGGGTGGAGTCGGAATCGATCGCTATGTCCGAATTAACGTTTTGGGAGTTGGCAAGCTAATTGATGCTTTAGGTGGGGTGACAGTCTACGTCCCCAAAGATATGAAGTATCAAGATGATTCTCAGCACTTATACATCAATTTGAAAGCAGGTAAGCAGCATCTCAACGGCGATCAGGTACTACAATTACTACGTTTTCGCCATGACGAACTTGGAGATATTGGTCGGATTCAGCGGCAACAAATGGTGATGCGTGCTTTGATGGATCAGACTCTCAACCCGGCTACTGTAGCTCAATTACCTAAAGTTCTTGATGTTGTTAAAGAACACATTGATACTAACTTGACGGTTGAAGAGTTAGTGGCACTATTGGGTTTTGGAGTGCGGACGAATCGCTCCAATATGCAAATGTTAATGCTACCAGGTCGCTTTAGCGAGAAGAATGAGTTTGAGGCTAGCTATTGGTTACCCAGCAGAAATGGTATTGCCAAACTCATGACTCAGCACTTTGGTCTGGAATCAGAAGAAGAACAGCAGATGGCTGACCCACGTTCTTTACGTGTAGCAATTCAAGATAGTACAGGTGGCGATCGCTCTAATCTCCAACCATTAATTAGAGCCTTGGAAAAATCCGGATATCGCAATATTTATGTAGCCAAAGCATGGGGTGAACCTCTAGAGGTAACTCACATCGTCGCTCAACAAGGAGATGGTGAGAGTGCTGAATCAATTCGCAACACTTTGGGATTTGGAGAAGTGCGTGTGGAAAGTACTGGCAACCTTGGCTCGGATATCAGTATCCAAGTTGGTCAAGATTGGTTGCAACAAAAATCTATTTTGGAAAACTCGCTCACACCCTAAAGGATACGGCCGCAGCTGACATTGAATTTACCGCTTGGCTGAGTTCTTGGAGTTTAGCTGCTACCACACCATTAGTTAATAATTCTTCTGCCTTAGCTAAAGCCTCTGGCATATTTGGACAAATACCACTCCGCCACAGGTAAAATCCGCCATTCCATAAAGCGGTTTGCATTAATTCCCCTGGTTTACCTGCCAAAACTTCCCCAATATCCGCTACGAGTTCTTCAGTAGTTCCAAGGGGTACATTCTTGGTGGTGAAGCCGTAATCACGCGGTACAAGATGCAATCGTTCTATCTCTTGGGACGCTACCGATGAAGATAAGCCAATGATTGCAGTGCGATCGCGTGGTAAGTCACAACTACCTTCCAATCCCTTCACAAATGTAAATTTTGTTACTCCTCGCAGCCCTAAAGCTATCTGAAACATCCCTTCAGTGGGCGGATGGACAAACCCAGCAATTACGTGAGCATCTCCGGCATAAGGAGACCAAATTAGCTCCATTGTTGCCAAGGGCGGACGTTTGCCAAGTTGGTCGCGGTATTCCCATATACTTGTAGTTAAGGGAAAATGCTGGGATAAATAAATAAAGCCAATTCCCGTTTGTGCAAATATTTGCTGGGTTTTTGCTAGGGCTAGGGCAGTCCAATCGACTCCTAAACCTTGCCAAATATCTATCAGAGGTAATCCGTACTTAGTTGGCAGGCGATCGCCGCCGTGCATTACCACTGGTTGTCCAGCTGCCGCGAGTAGTAAAGCTGTCACCGGACTAATTGGTGCAGTGCGTGTTCTGCCATCATAAGGGATGCCCAAAACGATCGCTGGCCTGTCAGAGACTATGGGTTGCAGTTTAGGGCCGAGTTCATCATAGGCATCCAACATTCCTGCTAACTCTTCTCCCGTGGGACGCTTGATTCGATGAGCAATCAAAAACGCTCCAATTTGGGCTGGGGTAGCTTCACCTAGTAGCATCATTTTAGTAGCGGTGGCTGCTTGGGCACGAGTTAAATTTTCAGCTGTGTGATTGCCACTACCTACTTTTTGCACGAATTCCCTAAATATATTGGTCATTAGTCATTAGTCCTTTGTCATTGGTCATTAGTTATTAGTCCTTTGTTAGTTAACAATAACCAATAACCAATGCGCCATGCCCAATGCCCAATGCGCCATGCCCAATGCCCAATGACATTTAACAAGCCGATCGCTGCTGGTCAATTTGTAGTGGGATATTCTCCCGTACAAGTTGCCAAAAGTGCTTGATGGGAGGAATTTGTAGACGGTCACCAGTTGTGACCATTACTACGCGGCGAGTCAAACTAGAATTATCTGGTAAACCACCAATACTATTGCTAGCTAGGGAACGAATAGCTAGGGTAGGGTCTTGGCGTGCTTCAACTAATGCTGATTGAGGTAGTAAAGCTATCAGTTCGCCTTGGCGCACTACTCCCCGGAAGGCATCTAAGGTATTTACCTCTAAAGCTGCCTGGAGTTTAGCCTCCATTCGCTCAAATCTATCTTGTACTAAACGCTGCATCCCATAACCATCTTTAAAAACGACTTGGGGATAACGAATTAACTCTGACCAAGGAACGAATTCATATTGGGCTAGGGGATGATTGGCTGCGGTTAAAACTTCTATAGGTTCATCATAAAGTACTTCTACTACCATTTCTCTACCAGTAGTTAAAAAGCGATTATTCATCACAATTGCTAAATCTACTAATCCATCCTTGAGGACTTTCAGGGCGCGATCGCTTCCCAATGAAGTTACCCGCAATTGCACATCTGGATAATCATGACAAAATTTTTGTAACACTGGCGGTAAGTAAGATCCGCACAGTGAATGAATCGCGGCAATGCAAAGTTCTGGCTGTTTTCCGGCTATTAAATCGGCTAATTCTTCTGTAGCAGTCTGCCATTCTTGGCAAATTTTGCGGACACGAGGTAACAAACGTTCACCTCCTAGCGTCAACTTGGCATGACTGGTTCTGTGAAACAGTTCTATCCCCAAATCTGCTTCTAATGCCTGGATCTGGCGGCTAATTGTCGATTGCGTGACACCACATGTTCGCGCTGCTTGTTGAAAGCTGCCGGTTTGGGCGATCGCTAGAAAGGCTTGCAACTGCTCTAGGCGCATTTTTATGTAGCCTGCATTACATTTATCGGTTTCATTAAGTTAACGGATTTTTCCCCAGAGTTTAGTAGGGTTTGTTACAGCTCTTTTGCTCTAATTTACATTTGTCCAAATCAGAATTTACTGCTTTTGTGCTCAATTATCCGCTCCGCACTGAATTTTTTGGCAAATATCGCCAAAAAAGACTTAACTATTCTCTGCTCAAATATATAAATTTACGAACAGCGAGATTGAAAGATTAAGGCAAGCCATTATTGCGACCATTGGATCTCCAGTCATATCATGTTCGGGTGAAGACTTATCATTAGGACTGACGCGGGGACGGGGGACGCGGGGACGCGGAGAAATTTTAATAATAAGTGATTATCCGAACTTGATATCATCGGGTCGATAGAAGATTCTAGCCCTTTAAGAAAATTTACCACTCTGCCAAAGCGATCGCGATTCCTTGTTGCAAATCTGGTGTAAGCTCAGGGTTATTTGCTAACTGCTGTAATTGTTGATGTGCAGCTTCTTTATTGAGATTTTTCAGTGCTGCGATCGCATGTAGTCTCACCGATGCATTAGAATCAGCTAGCAGCAAAATTAATGGTTCAATTGCCTGGATTTTACCTAACTGTCCTAAAGATAAAGCGATCGCACTTTTGATATTGGCGATTTTTGTAGCTGGATGTTGCGATCGCAATACTTCTAGTAAAATTTCCGTGGCTGGTGTCGTTAATTCCAGGTTTTGCACTCGCCCTAAAACTGTGACAATTTCTTGCCACACTGTTTGTGATGTACTTTGACCAAGTGCTGTTTGTAAATATTCCAAACTCGATGGTGTCCCCATCCAACTTAAAGCGCGGATGGTTTCTAATTGCAGTGGTATTGGTGTTTGGGGTGAAATCAACAAATCAAATAAGTGTTTGGTAGCGTCATCAGAACTCATGCGAGAAAGGGTAACGACTGCTGCACAACAAACATCAAGATTCAAGTCGTAAAGCTTTGGTTGCAGTCTCGTTACTAAATCTAATGCTTGGCATAAGTCGGCGCGAAAACCTAAACCAATAACTGCTGCACGCCTAACTATAGCGGCTACATCATCCAAAGCGTTCAACAACACTGGTGATACGCGTTCATCATTAAAGCTACTGAGGGCTTCAATTGCAGCAGCACGAATTGTGGCTTGTGGATCTTGGACTACACTCAACAGTGGTGCAATGGTTTCTGTTTGGGGAATACAACAAAGCGATCGCACTGCCAAAAGTCGTGTATTTTCATCTGCTAGAAGTTCTGTTAGTGAAGTAATAGCAAGAGTACCCATTTGTCCCAGTGCTGTAGCTGCGATCGCCTTGAGTTCTTCATCCTCATCATTTTTCAATAATTCTACTAAAGGTGCAATGGCATCTGGGTGCTGAAATTCCCCCAAAGTCCGTGCTGTATACCAGCGTAATTCTTCCTCTGCGTCTTCATCTTTTAATATTTCAATGAGTGGTGGGATGGCAAGATTTCCCAAATGAGTTAACACCTTAGCCATTTCCCAGCGTTGCTGAAAATCCCCCATCTCTAAGGTTGAAAGTGTTAATTCCAGAAGATATTCTCGATTTTTAACTATCTCTGGATGTTCAAGGTCTGCGCCTATAATTAATTGTTGTAAATATTGAATTAGTGATGACCAATCAGCTGCTTCATGTGCTGTCTGGACTTGCACCAAAAGCTGGTTGATATTATTCACGATCCTTTTAACTTGGTTTGACTACAACTGAATTGCCCTCAATTTGGGCGGCGTAAGTTTTTAGCGGTTCTGTTGCTGGGCCTCTTTGCACTTTACCGTCAAGCGCATATTCTGAACCATGACAGGGGCAGACGAATTTTTTGGCGTCAGCTTTCCATCCCACTGTACAACCTGCGTGAGTACAAGTAGGGTTGACAGCGGTAAGACTTTCAGATTTAGATGTACCGACTACTAACACAGGCCCAGCAGGTGAGTTTTTCGCCAACAATTGACCTGTTTTATCTAAGTCTGCCGATGTGCCTACCGTTTGCCAATCGGCTGATACTGAATTTGTCTGCGAAGAACAAGCGGCGATCGCCACAGGTAAAGAACTCGCTATCCAACCCAAACCTACCCAATTAATAAAATCACGACGTTTCATAGCTGCTGAAATAATTTTTAAGTTTTAACTCACATCTGCCAATCAATTTTCGATTTTCGATTTTCGATTCCGAATTGAAATATACCAGCCTTAAATGATTTGTAAAATATTTTTCTCTTGAGCCAGCCTACACCCTAGTTTTTGCGATCAAATACGATTGCTACATCGTAATTGAAAATCGCTGCGTCATATCAAATACCTTTGATCCCAGAGCTTTGCGTTACTTAATGAGTGGTCTTGATGTAAAAAATGCATAGGCATCATGTTTTTTCTGCATTTTTACTCAAAAACCGTAACAATTTATACGATTTTAACAGAAATCTGACCTTAAGTTATGAGTATCGAAATTGTTACATGAACAGTAGCCAAAACTCTTTGGCAAATTCCCAAGATGTAAATGGCGACAAATTTTCCTCTACTAAGCACGGTTTTTAAGTTTCGCGTTGAATACTCCGAAATATAAATAATCAGCCCTGACCACATATTAAGTTTTTCATCTCTAACCCTCGTAGACACAACACCTGATGGGACTACGGGTTGATTGGTATTGGGTAATAACCACAAATTTTCACGCTTATTAGTAATTTGCAACGAGAGTCAGCCTCATGACAGATACAGCAACTACCACCGCCAACCTCAACAAGTTCGAGAAATTCAAGGCTCAAAAAGATGGACTCGCCGTTAAGGCTGAGATAGAGAAATTTGCCGCCTTGGGCTGGGAAGCAATGGACGAGACAGACCGAGATCATCGACTCAAATGGGTGGGTGTATTTTTTCGCCCAGTCACTCCAGGTAAGTTTATGATGCGGTTGCGGATGCCTAACGGTATTCTCACCAGCACTCAGATGCGTGTTTTAGCCCAAGTGGTGCAGCGCTACGGTGATGAGGGTAGTGCTGATATTACTACCAGACAGAATATTCAATTGCGGGGAATCAGAATTTCTGATTTACCAGATATTTTTAATAGATTTCACGCAGTTGGCTTAACCAGCGTCCAGTCAGGGATGGATAACGTCCGCAACATCACAGGCGATGCTGTGGCAGGGTTAGATGCAGATGAGTTGTACGACACACGAGAGTTGGTACAACAAATTCAAGATATGCTCACCAACAAAGGCGAAGGCAACCCAGAGTTTAGCAATTTACCACGGAAGTTTAATATTGCGATCGCTGGTGGAAGAGACAATTCAGTTCACGCCGAGATTAATGATTTGGCATTCGTGCCAGCATTCCAAGAAGCAGGGGAGCAGGGGAGCAGGGGAGCGGAGGAGCAAAATTTCCCCTCTGCCCATTCCCACCAAAAAATTTTTGGATTTAACGTTTTAGTAGGTGGCTTTTTCTCAGCCAAACGCTGTGAGGCGGCGATTCCTTTGAATGCTTGGGTAGCTCCAGAAGATGTGGTAGCTGTATGTCGAGCCGTTTTAGAAGTTTTTCGCGATCGCGGCTCGCGTGCTAATCGGCAAAAATCTCGTCTGATGTGGCTAATTGATGAATGGGGTTTAGAAAAGTTTCGCCAAGAAGTAGAAACCCGTTTGGGTAAATCATTGTTACCCGCAGCGCCAAAAGACGAAATCGACTGGGAAAAACGCGACCACATTGGGGTATATAAACAAAAGCAGCCAGGATTAAATTACGTAGGGTTGCACATTCCTGTTGGTCGGTTGTATGCCGAAGATATGTTTGAAATTGCTCGTCTAGCGGAAGTTTACGGTAGTGGGGAAATCCGCTTCACAGTTGAGCAAAACATCGTTATCCCCAATGTTGCTGAATCACGGGTAGCAACATTTTTAACAGAGCCATTACTAGAACGGTTTTCGATTCATCCAGGTTTATTGACGCGATCGCTAGTATCTTGCACAGGCGCACAATTTTGCAACTTTGCTCTCATTGAAACCAAAAACCGCGCCCTGACAATGATTAAAGCCTTAGAAGAAGAGTTAACCTTCACCCATCCCGTGCGAATTCACTGGACTGGTTGTCCCAACTCATGCGGACAGCCTCAAGTTGCAGACATTGGCTTGATGGGAACTAAAACCCGCAAAAATGGTAAAACCCTCGAAGGCGTTGACATATATATGGGTGGCAAAGTTGGCAAAGATGCCCATCTCGGAACTTGCATTATCAAAGGCATACCCTGTGAAGATTTACAGCCAGTATTGCAAGATTTACTCATGAAAAACTTTGGAGCAAAACTCAAGCAAGAAGCTTTAGTAGTTGGTAGTTAGGGACTGGGGATTGGGGACTGGGAAATAAATATTTAAGAATAGTTTCTCAGTACCCAATGCCCGATGACAAATGACAAATGACAAATGACGAAGGACAAATAACAAATGACAAATATTTCAAGAAGAAAATTTATTTTCACCACTACTACTGCGGCTGCGGCTTCTATTGTGGCTCATGGTTGTTCTTCTAACAGCAATACAAGCTCAACAAGTAGCGATGCTCCGTCTGCTGCTACAGCCGCTAATATTTCTACTGTGGCTAATGCGCCGAAGGTAGAAACAACGAAAGCCAAATTAGGATTTATTGCTTTAACTGATTCTGCTCCTCTGATTATTGCTAAAGAAAAAGGTTTATTTGCCAAGTACGGGATGACGGATGTTGAGGTTATTAAACAAAAATCTTGGCCTGTCACCCGTGATAACTTGAAAATTGGCTCAGGTGGCGGTGGTATTGATGGCGCACATATTCTCAGTCCTATGCCTTACTTGATGACCATCAACGATAAAGTGCCAATGTATCTTTTGGCAAGATTAAATACTAATGGTCAGGCTATTTCTGTTGCAAATAAATTTAAAGAACTGAGTGTAAATTTAGAAAGTAAAGGGCTGAAAGAAGCTGCAAGTCAAGCTAAAGCTAATAAAAAGTCATTGAAATTTGGGATTACATTTCCCGGCGGTACTCACGATTTGTGGATGCGCTATTGGCTAGCGGCTGGTGGCATCAATCCAGACCAAGATGTGGTTTTGGAACCCGTACCACCACCACAAATGGTGGCGAATATGAAAGTCAATACTATCGATTCTTTTTGTGTGGGAGAGCCTTGGAATGCTCAATTGGTCAATCAAAAATTAGGTTATTCAGCTTTAGTTACAGGCGAGTTGTGGAAAGATCATCCAGAAAAAGCTTTTGCGATGCGGCAAGATTGGGTGGATAAAAATCCTAATGCTGCACAAGCATTGTTGATGGCAATTCTGGAAGCTCAACAATGGTGCGATCGCCCGGAAAATAAAGAGGAAATGTGTAAAATTTGTGCTGATAGAAAATACTTTAATGTTGCTGCTTCAGATATTTTAGAAAGGTCAAAGGGTAATATTGACTTCGGCGATGGACGTACTCAGCAAGATTTCCCATATCGCATGAAGTTTTGGGAAAATAACGCTTCCTATCCTTACAAGAGTCACGATGTTTGGTTTTTAACAGAAGAAATTCGCTGGGGTTATCTACCAAAAGATCTCAAAGTTCAGGAAATTGTTAACCAAGTGAATAAAGAAGACTTGTGGAAACAAGCAGCGAAAGCTATTGGTGTTCCTGATTCTGAAATTCCTCAGAGTACTTCTCGTGGTATTGAGACTTTCTTTGATGGTGTGAAGTTTGACCCAGAAAAACCACAAGAATATTTGCAGAATTTAAAAATCAAAAAAGTTTAGTTCGTAGTGAGCGATTCATCGCTCATAAAACTTTTATCAGGACTAAAGTCCTGACTACAAACTCCAATTTTTACGCTTAGTTACTTGGTAACGGGAGAAATCAGAAAAATGGCAGCTATCCTTGGAAGTCGTACTATTAGAAAAAATCCCCGGAAGCAGTTCAATAAATTAGTTTCACAAAAAATTGTGCCGCCACTGGTAGCCTTAGCTATTTTTTTATTAATCTGGCAATTACTTTGTTTAAATCCTAACTTTCAATTACCTGGCCCAATAGAAACATTCTCGGAAACTTGGGACCCTTTTATCATTAATCCATTTTTCGATAATGGTGAAAGTGATAAAGGTTTAGGCTGGCAGATACTTAGTAGTTTGGGAAGAGTGGGTTTAGGCTTTTCTCTAGCAGCAATTGTTGGCGTTGTATTGGGGATTTTAATTGGTGCTAACAAGTTAATTTATAATGCTGTAGATCCGATTTTCCAAGTGTTGCGGACTGTACCGCCTCTGGCATGGCTACCAATTTCCTTGGCAGCATTTCAACAAGCTAATCCTTCAGCTATTTTTGTAATTTTTATTACGTCTATTTGGCCGATTATCATCAACACAACTGTAGGCGTGCAACAAATTCCTCAAGACTATGTAAACGTAGCTAGAGTTTTACGTTTGAAAGGGGTAAAGTATTTCCTGAAAGTTGTATTTCCTGCCACTGTTCCTTATATCTTCACAGGGTTACGCATTGGCATTGGTTTATCTTGGTTAGCGATTGTTGCAGCAGAAATGTTAGTTGGTGGTGTAGGGATTGGTTCATTTATTTGGGATGCTTACAATACCACCACAGAAACTAACTTAAGCGAAATCATCCTCGCACTGATTTATGTTGGTTTAGTCGGCTTACTTTTAGATAGATTAGTTGGCTTTATCGCCAGCAAAGTTGTACCGGAGTAGCGACTGGCGGCTGGGGACTGCGAAATAAAAACGAAGTTATTTCCCAAATTACGAATTACGAATTACGAATTACGAATTAAAAAATGACTACTTTTGTTGAAGTTGACCACGTTGACCGTGTATTTGAACTTCCGAATGGGGGCAAATATATTGCTCTCAAAAATATTGAATTGAAAATTCGACAAGGGGAATTTGTTTCTTTAATTGGACATTCTGGTTGTGGTAAGTAAGTCGGCGGGAAAATTTATAAGTATGTAACGAAAATTTAACCAGAGCG